>DSCJ01000129.1 GCA_011049175.1 Bacteroidota bacterium
ATCAAATCAAAGAAAGCGAGAAGGTTAAATTATGGTTCTGGCTGTCATTAAGTGTTGTAAATGCACTTGCTGAATTGAAAAAATTAAAAATGGGCACACCATATATTAGTACATAGCCAGTTAGCTACGTAGATGGATATTGAATTAGCTTCAGGCGCTATGTTTTGCCCTTATAAAAGAACTGAATGCCAGTAATCAATACGTGAAGAAAGTGAGGATATTTATTCAGCCGGCTTCTATTCTTCTTCTCCCTCTATTTCAATCATTTTGAAAGGGATTTTCAGAATAGACTGGTAATCTTCCCCGGCTTCCTGCAGGTCCCAGTCGTCCTGCTCATAATACCAGTTGATCTGTACCGGTTTGTCCTGCCGGTGCATGGCTTCCAGCTTTTTAAAGATCTGGTATATGTATTTTGATGAATTGGTATTGAAATATTCCAGCTGTACGTTTACACGGGTATTGCCGGGCATATTCAGGCCGAAGCGGTCTAACTCCCTCAGAATGGGATTGAAAAAAATGCTGCCGTCTTCCGGAATGGATTTTCCTTTGATCTCGATCACACCATCGGTCGGATCAATCACTACACGGGGTGTTTTATTTGTTTCCTTGATGACCAGTGGTTTCACGGTTCAAAGGCTATTTGGTTCTATAAATTTAGAAAAAAATGTACAAATACCATTCCCTTTGGAGTAAATTCTTATTCAAAACAAAATACCATTCGTGCATTCCATACCGGGATACTGCTCTGCATCAGATAAGTTGCGGGCAATTTACCGGTTGCTTCACCGGTTCAGTATTCAGCGTATGAACGGAATGATTCAGAAAAATAAAGACACTGTAACTCCTGCCTGATGTTTGTTTTCAACAGGTAGGAGTAATGGATTATTTTTCAGGAAAGTATTGTACGATAGCAAGGAACTTCTTATTTTTCGCCATGAACAAAATCATAAAAGAAACCAAACCAATATGAAAATGGGACCAGGTCTTTTTTGGGGGATCCTATTCCTGCTAATTGGAATATCCCTTTTGATCAAAGTGGTTTTCAGGCTGGATGTTCCCGTGGTACGTATTGTGACAGGGCTGGTGCTGATACTGCTTGGTGTTCGGATGCTGGTGGGAGGACCATGGTTCTTCCGGGAAGAACCGGAAGAAAATGAGGTGATCTTTGCTGAAAAAACCTACCGGGGGAAAGAGGTAAAAAACCAGGAATACAGTGTGGTGTTCGGGAAGGCCACGTTTGATTTTACCGACCTGGACAGTCTGAGTCTGCCCAAACATGTCAAGATCAGTACGGTGTTCGGCTCAACCACTATTTTTCTCAGCCGGGAGGTGCCGGTTAAAATAAAGGGCGAGTCGGTTTTTGCAGGTGTCAGACTGCCCGGTGGCAGTACCGCTGTTTTCGGTTCTACTTCATACGAGAGCGAAGGATTCGATCCGGCCCGGCCGTATCTGGGAATTCAAAGCGAGGTGGTATTCGGCAGAGTAAATATGGTATACCGGGAGTGAAAAGATGCTTAACGGCATACCATTTGGCGGGTGATACAATTCTTTGAGGGTATTCCAAGGATTCTTCCGGTAAATATTTTTACCCGAACTGTTTTTCCGGTTTCTCTTTTTCCCTTAACTTACGGCTGATAAAGGGCCGGGACAATTTGTACCGGGACATATAAACAATTTGTTATGGAAAGAATAGCCGTTTTTGCAGGTTCGTTTGATCCGTTTACCGTGGGGCATGAAGATGTAGTGAAACGGGGACTGTTTATGTTCGACAGGATCGTCATTGCCATTGGATACAATTCCAATAAAAAGGGATTCTTCCCTTTGAAAAGAAGGATTGAGTGGATTGAACAGGTGTTCCGGGGTGAAGCCAGGGTATGTGTGGATTATTACGATGGTCTGACGGTAGATTTCTGCCGAAAGGTAGGGGCCAGGTATCTGCTGAGAGGACTGCGTACGGCCGCCGATTTTGAATACGAACGTGCGATAGCCCAGATCAACCGGGCCATGGCCCCGGAAGTGGAGTCGGTTTTTCTGCTGACCACTCCCGAACACACCCCCATTACGTCCACCATTGTACGGGATATTATCAGGCACAGGGGAAATGCAGGCTCCTTCCTGCCTGAAAAAATGGAACTCAGGAATATGAATATTGACGAACTGAAGGATGAACTGGAGGAGTAGGAGCTTTTTGATATGGCCTGTGTTTGCATGGGCAGTTTTTTGCGGCGAAGCGGCCGAAGTGCATATCCGGGCCCGTCATCCCGAATGGGCAAACCAGCACATTGAAATATTTACCATTGCCGATCCGGTGGTGCATGCCAGGCAGGTGCTGGCTGCTGCCGATACCGATGAAACAGGTTTTTTCGAGGTACGTTTCTCACTTGAGGAAACCCGGCAAATTTATATAGAGCAGGGTGTGTACCGGATGTATTTCTATGCCCGGCCCGGCAGGTCCTACCGGCTTATCCTTCCTCCCTTCCGGGAAAAAAGTCGGGATGAATGGCTCAATCCTTATTTTCAGCCTTCCGTGGTTCACCTGGCCACGCTGGATGAAGATTCCACCGGGCTGAATGCGCTGATCAGAAATTTCGACCGTTATTTCCAGCCTGTGTATGAAGAACTGGCCGTTCAGGTTTACGGCCGGAGGGAAGTAGAAGGGGTGGAACGGGCCATTGACCAGCTGGAAATGCTGTTCCCGGCTGATACCGGTTTCTTTGCCGAATACAAGCAATACCGGCTGTCTTCTCTTCGTGCACTTCAGTACCAGCAGGAAAGCCGTGTGCTGAAACAGCATATCCTGCCTGATGAACCTCCCGACTGGAATAATCCTGCCTACCACGATCTCTTCAGCCAGACCTTTATGAGGGTTTTCAGGAAACTTGATGCCGACGGCAGTTTTTCGCCCGTTTTACAGGAAATATATCGTGAAAAGGACCTGGGTCTGCTGATTGCTTCATTGAAAGAACGGCTCTCCCTGAGGTCACATTCCCTGGTGGAGATGATTGCCGTAAAAGGATTGTATGATGCATGTCATGACGAGGAAATATCCGCATCCCTGGCTGCACATTTCCTGGAAGAACTGGCTGAATCAGGTTCCGGCGAGGAGATCAGATACTGTGCCCTGCATGTGCATGAACGACTGACCCGGCTTCTGCCCGGATCACCGGCTCCCCGGTTGCTGCCGGCAGACCCGGACAGGGAAGAGGATTATCTGAATGGCGTGAGAGGCAAGTATATTTACCTGGTTTTCGCATCTCCCCGAAGTTATACGTTTTTGCGGGAGTTGCCGCTGATCAGGCAAATTGCCTCCCGGTTTGGAGAAAACCTGCAGGTGCTTTTGGTAATGGCCGGAACGGAAGGCTCCCGTGACGATTTGTTTGCCGGGGATTCCACCGGTATACGTGTGGTGTATACGGAATACGGCAACGAGATGATTGAGAAGTACCGCGTAAGGGCTTTCCCTTCCTATTTTCTCATTGACCAGGAAGGGAAAATAATATGGGCGCCGGCTCCTTCTCCCCTGGAGCATTTTTCAGATAAATTCACCCGACTGGTGAAATCAGCCGGCCAGTAATTCTGCCTTCCGCAGAACATCGGCTATGGAAGCAAAGGTGGCTTTCCTGATCTCTTGCGGAATGGGGGGGACAAACCATTGTACTTCGGTAATATCCTCTTCCGTCTGGGGTGTGGGGGAGGTATTTCCGGCAGCCTGCATAAGGTACCATGTGGTTTTTTTCAGGCAGGGAGTACCGCCGGAGAGGTAGGTATGGTAAGTGTCGGTAATCTTTTTTTCAATGACCAGGTGATCCAGGCCGGTTTCCTCACCAACTTCCCTCAGCGCACCAGTTTCGGCCGGTTCGTCGCGGTGCAGCTTTCCTTTTGGCAGGTCCCATACCCCCCTTCTTTTGATCAGCAGCACCCTTCCGGCATTATCCCTGACCAGACCGCCTGCCGCGTTTATCTGCTGAAATGACTGGCAAAACCTTTTGAACAGGGCTTCTTCATCAGGATAGGTGAATACCAGGCCTTTTTCTTTCCGGTTTCTTTCAAAATAATCCAGTTCCTTTTCCAGACTTTT
Organism: Bacteroidota bacterium; assembly: GCA_011049175.1. GTDB lineage: Bacteria > Bacteroidota > Bacteroidia > Bacteroidales > VadinHA17 > HyVt-105. Next base: position 4,079 of record DSCJ01000129.1, read on the forward strand.
ATTATCACTGAAGGGAATAACCCTGAGACCGGAGACTTCAGGTACGGTATCTGCCTGGTTCGTGAGAAAAACAGGCCGGTTGTTGTAAAAAACTTTATACATTTGCGCTATGGAAAATTACAGCCAACAGGTGGCGGAATACCTGCTGCAAATAAACTCAATTAAACTCAATCCGTCAAATCCGTTTACATGGGCTTCGGGCTGGAAATCACCCATCTATTGTGATAACCGGAAAACCCTTTCGCATCCTGAAGTAAGGAATTATATCTGCCGGAGTTTTGTGGAAATTATCAGTGATCGCTATCCCGGGGTGGAGGTGATTGCCGGCGTGGCTACCGGAGCCATTGCCCACGGGATGCTGGTAGCCGACAGGCTGGAGAAACCCTTTGTGTACGTGCGTTCTTCGGCCAAGGGGCATGGACTGGAAAACCGGGTTGAGGGTGAAGTGCACCCCGGCCAAAAGGCCGTGGTCATAGAAGACCTGATATCCACAGGAGGAAGCAGCCTGGCGGCTGTGCGTGCCCTGGCCGATCTGTCGGTGGAGGTGCTGGCCATGGGGGCCATCTTTACTTACGGCTTTCCGGTGGCAGAGGAAAGATTCCTGCAGGAAAACCTGGAGCTGTTTACACTCAGCCATTATAATGTTTTGCTGGAAACGGCTCTGGAATCGGGATATATCCGGAACGACGATCTGGCTATCCTCCGGGAATGGAGGCAGGATCCGGCCAACTGGCCGAAATAATTAATCAAATAAACAGATTATGTTGAAAGCTGAAAGCCGGATTGGAACGGTAAAACATTCCGGGAAAAAGATCTTTGAATTCCTGTGCGACTTCAGAAACTATGAAAAACTTATTCCTGAAGGAAAAATAAATAACTGGGAAGCGGAGGAAGATTCATGCCGTTTCAGTGTGGATGGACTGGGGGAAGCCGGTATCAGGGTGGTGGAGAAGAAGCCTTTCCAGCTAATAAAGCTTACGGGCGACGGACCATACAGTATCGATTTTTTCATGTGGGTGCAGATCAAAGAGGCAGGGGAGAACGATTCCCGGGTAAAGCTGACTTTGCAGGCCGAAATGAATGCCATGATGAGTTCCATGGCGAAGGGGCCGGTGAAACAGTTCCTCGACATTATGCTGGATTACCTCGAAAAAATGGATTATGAGTGACCCGTTACCAGGTGTTCCACTTCTTTGAATCCGTAATGCCTGATCTCTCCCCTGCGGGTTTCCAGTACCAGTATCCCTGTGGTTTCCACCCTTACCGGCCTGGCCTCGAATGTTTCCGATGCATCCCGGTAAGTGTTCCACCGGTGGTTGCCGAGCAGCCTGGAAGAATAATCCGATTCCAGCCGGCAGGTCACACCCTGTCGGAGGCTTTCATACCGGTTTTCCAGAAAAGTGCAGAGCAGATTCAGGCAGGTTTCGGTTTCGTATTCAAAGCCGGTAAGGAGGCGAAGGGAGACGCCACCGGAAAGATCCCGGTCGAATGTGGTTTGATTGATGTTCAGCCCGATCCCTGCCACGGTATGTGTCATTTTATTTCCCATCACAGCATGTTCGATTAGGATACCCCCGATTTTCCGGTTTTCTGCAAATATGTCATTTGGCCATTTGATGAGGGGAAAGGGTATGTATAGTGCCAGAAAGTCGGTAATACCAAGAGAAATGGCTTCCGAAAGCAGGAATTGTTTTTCGGCAGACAGAAAATGTGGATAAAGAATCAGACTGAATGTCAGGTTTTTACCTGCTTCGCTTTTCCAGCGGTTTCCGGCCTGGCCCCTGCCTGCCGACTGAAAACCAGCCCATACCAGGGTTCCTTCGGGGATTCCGGATTTTCCGGCAATCAAACTGGCATAATTGTTGGTCGAATCAAGCGTATTGAAATACAGGCGGTTTTGCCCCATGTAAGTTGTATCCATAGCAAACGGGAAAGTATAGTTCAACAAATGTAAGCTTTTCCCTGAAAAGGGATATGCTTAAAAATTGTTACCTTTGTATGTCAAAATGTATGAATGAAGAATAACGAGAACGAATATCTGAAAACACTTGTCAACCAGATTGTAGAATCCATTTTAAGCAAGAAAGGAAAGGAAATTGTGAGCATCGACCTGAGGGGGATCGGATCGACGGTATGCGATTATTTCATATTGTGCAACGGCGATTCGAAAACACAGGTTGCGGCTATTGCTGAAGGAATAGATGAACAGGTAAAGAAGAACCTCCATATAGATCCCCATCACAGGGAAGGCATGGCTTATGCCCACTGGGTACTGCTGGATTACCTGGATGTGGTGGTGCATATTTTTCAGAAAGAATACCGTGATTTCTACAAGCTGGAGAATCTCTGGGCAGATGGGAAAATTGAATATATTGAGGAAGAGTAGGGTATGAAACTGGATATCATGAACGATACGAAAAACAGGCCACCGGGAAGCGGCAGACCGGGCAGGCCGGATGGCCCCGATAACAACAAAAAACCCCGGTTCAGTCCGTACTGGATTTACGGCGGGATCATTCTGGCCCTGCTTGTGATCAATTTTATGTATTCAGGAGGCGGGCCACAAGAGCTGAATCCCAGCCGGTACAATACCATGCTAAAGAATAGGGATATTGAGAAAATCAGGATCGTAAACCAGGAAACGGCTGAAATTTTCATCAAGCCCGAGAAACTCAATAAACCCGAATACGAAGAACTATTCAGCAAGGGCCTGGGCTCCGTACCTCAGGCGGGCCCCCATTTTTACTTTACCATCGGAACGGTGGAGCAGTTCCTGAGCGATCTGGAGACGGCTTATGAACGGTACGATTATTCCGAGGAAGAAAAGATCCTGGTATCTTATGAGAAGCGAAGGAATTATTTCAGCGACATATTGAGCTGGCTGCTTCCCCTGATCATTTTTGTGGCCATCTGGATATTTATTTTCCGCCGGGTAAGCGGAGGAGGAGGGGCAGGAGGAGCCGGGAACATATTCAACGTGGGCAAATCCCGGGCTCAGATATTTGACAAGGATACCTCCGTAAAGGTGGATTTTTCCGACGTGGCCGGGCTGGAAGAAGCCAAGGTGGAGGTAAAGGAAATTGTGGATTTTCTGAAAAATCCGAAAAAATATACCGAGCTGGGAGGCAAGATCCCCAAAGGAGCCCTGCTGATCGGCCCCCCGGGCACAGGGAAAACCCTGCTGGCTAAAGCTGTGGCAGGAGAAGCCAATGTGCCTTTTTTCTCCATTTCCGGAAGCGATTTTGTGGAAATGTTTGTGGGGGTGGGAGCTTCCCGTGTGCGTGATCTTTTCCGTCAGGCAAAGGAAAAAGCTCCCTGTATCGTGTTTATTGATGAGATCGATGCCGTGGGAAGGGCCAGGGGCAGGAACCCGAGTATGGGCGCCAACGACGAAAGGGAAAATACCCTGAACCAGTTGCTTACCGAGATGGACGGGTTCGGAACCAACCTGGGTGTGATCATCCTGGCAGCTACTAACCGCGCCGATATGCTCGACAGAGCCCTGTTGCGTGCCGGAAGGTTCGACCGCCAGATCCATGTGGAACTGCCCGACCTGAAAGAAAGGCTGGAAATATTCAAAGTCCACCTGAAGCCCCTGAAGTTAGAAAAAGGACTCGATATTGAATTCCTGGCCAAACAAACACCCGGCTTTTCCGGTGCCGATATTGCCAACGTATGCAACGAAGCTGCCCTGATTGCCGCCCGGAAGAACAAGAAAGCGGTGGAAAAACAGGATTTCCTCGATGCAGTGGATCGCATCATCGGAGGCATGGAAAGAAAGAACAAGATCATTTCCATGCAGGAAAAACGAACCATTGCCTATCATGAGGCCGGCCACGCCACGGTGAGCTGGTTCCTGCCACATGCCAACCCCCTGGTGAAGGTGACGATCATTCCCAGGGGAAGAGCCCTGGGGGCTGCCTGGTACCTTCCTGAAGAACGTACCATTACTACTGTGGAGCAAATGTTCGATGAAATGTGCGCCACCCTGGGAGGAAGGGCTTCAGAGGATATTACTTTTAGCCGATTGTCTACGGGAGCCCTGAACGACCTGGAGCGGGTTACCAAACAGGCGTACGCCATGGTGACCTACTTCGGAATGAGTGAGAAACTGGGTAATCTGAGCTATTATGATTCGTCGGGTCAACAGGAATACATGTTCAATAAACCCTACAGCGAAAAAACTGCCCAGCTGATCGATATGGAGGTAAAAAGCATTATCGACAAGGCATACGAAAGGGCAAAGAAAGTGCTTCTGGAAAACCGGAAAGGACTGAACGAGCTGGCCGAACTGCTGCTGGAAAAGGAAGTGATCTTCAGTGAAGACCTGGAAAGGATATTCGGAAAAAGACCGGCAAAGGATGAGAATGAGGAACCGCTGATTAAAAAGGAAAGCAGCGGGAAAAAACCGGAAGAAACAGAATCTTCGGAACAAACCGGAGAAAAGGAAGAGAAGACCTCTTCTGCAAAAAACGGAAAAAATCATCCCGGAAGGGAAAAGAATACTCCTTCGTCCGGGAAGAAAAAAGAATAATGATACAGGCAGTTATGGAAAAAGACTGGATGAAAGCATATGGCTTCAAAGACATGTATCTGGCTGAAATTGCCAAACAGGTTCTTGCCGACCGCAACATCCCTTCCATCATTCTGAACAAGCAGGATTCGAGCTACCAGACGTTTGGAGAAATTGAGATATACGTGCATCGCGACAATCTGATACGGGCAAAAGCCCTGTTAAAAGAAATAGAACATTGAGTACTTTTCTGGTGCGGACGCTGACCGGCTTGTTCCTTGTGCTGGTCATCATCGGGGCAGTGCTGTTCAGCAGCCTGTCTTATTTTATTTTATTTTCCGTTGTGATCCTGGCTGGAATGCTGGAATTCTACGCTCTGGCCAGGCGTCTGAAAATCAGGGCCCAGCAGTTTACCGGAATCATTACCGGCTTGTTGTTCTTTCTGGTTAATTTCCTTTATGCCATGGAGTATATCCATGTGAAATTCTTTTATGTATTCGTTCCCCTGGCTCTGCTGGTCTTTATTAATGAACTGTTCCTGAACAACCGCCGTCCCTTTTCGGATATCGCTTTTACCTTTCTCGGTATTTTCTATGTTGCCCTGCCTGTTTCCGTATTCAATTACCTGGTTTTCCACACAGGAATAGAAGTGGACCCTGAACTGCAGACCAGAGTCCTGGCCGAGCCGATCAACTCCCTTCTCCAGCCCAGCCGGGAAGTAGATTATTCCCCGGGGATCCTGATGGGATACTTCATAATTCTGTGGATGTATGACACAGGGGCTTACCTTATCGGAACACCTTTCGGAAGGAGAAAACTGATGCCCAGGATCTCCCCCAGAAAAACCTGGGAAGGGCTGGTGGGAGGAACCGTTATTGCGCTGGCTACTGCCTGGCCGGTATCGCTGATTTTCGAGGATATTGCTTTGCACCAGTGGTGGATGATTGCTCTGATCATTGTAATAACAGGTACCCTGGGCGATCTGACGGAATCTATGTATAAACGAAGTGCCGGGGTGAAAGATTCCGGGAGCATTCTTCCTGGGCACGGCGGGGTTCTTGACCGCTTTGATGCTGTGTTCCTGTCGGCTCCGGTGGTTTTTGCCTACCTGAATCTGGTGAATTGATTTTTTGTTCTATTTTTACAGGGCATGACACGATTGAGCATTCATAAGGAAGGTTATCCCACCCTGGCTTATACATTCCTCATTCTGCTGGTACTGAATACCACAGTATATTTTGTGTTCAGGGATACTCCTCCGGTAAGAGGACTCATCCTTACCTTGTCGGTTGCTACCTTTTTCCTTATCCTGTTCTTTTTCAGGAAACCCGAACGCAATATCCTGACAGATCCTGATAAGGTGATTGCACCGGCCGACGGATTGGTGGTTGCCATTGAAGAAGTGGACGATACGGAATATTTTCATGAACGAAGAATACAGGTTTCCATATTCATGACCATGCTGGATATCCACATGAACCTGTGCCCCATTTCCGGATCGGTTATGTACCTGAAATATCATCCCGGCCGTTACCTGGTAGCCATGCATCCGAAAAGTTCCCTTAAGAACGAAAGAACCACCACCGTGATCGAAAACAGCCGCCATGCCATACTGGTAAGGCAGATTGCCGGTGGTATTGCCCGCCGGGTGGTGACATACCCCGTTACCGGGGAACAGGTGGAACAGGGAGACGAACTGGGTTTTATCAAGTTCGGATCGCGGGTTGATCTGCTTCTGCCAATTTCTTCCCATATACATGTAAAACTCCGGCGCAGGGTGGTGGCCGGCCGGACCGTTATTGCCACCTTGACGTAAAAAGAGAAAAACAAACCGATCCGGATTTTCAGGAAAGGGATTATAAATTTATTCTAAATAAGAATAATAGATCTTAATATATTATTAAATGGTTACTTTTGATATGTGATGTGTAACTAATAACTAAAAAAGACAGAAGAGATGAAAAAGTGGATAGCCATTTTCAGTTTGCTGATATTTGTAGCGGCCGGCACCGCACCGGTGATTGCTGCTGTACTGGATTTAAATGCCGCCATGGTGCAGGTTGATGAAGATCCGAAAAAGGATAAAAAGAAATCAGGCAAAAAAGCGCAGGCGAAAGAAAAAGGAACGGAAGCAACCTGTGAAAGCGCTGCCGCAAAAGAAGAAGCCTGTGCAAAAACTGGTCAGGCCTGCAGCGGAAAAAAAGGAGCGGAAGGGAAAACCGCAGAAGAAAAGGAATAACCGATTTTTCATTGCAGGATAAGTAACTGGGTGGCCGGTGAACGGTTGCCTTTTTTTGTCAGGGAAACCGAATCCGGGAAGGAATTTGACCTGGAATAAATGAGACTAATAAAAAGAGGTTGCCGGTAACCGGCAACCTCCTGGCATGTTTTCTTACCCTTCCTTTGTTACGAGATCTGGATGAGCTTTTTCAGCTTGCTCTTAGCTTCGCCAACCTTCGGGATGTGAATGGTCAGCACCCCGTCTTTGTGCTCAGCCTTGATCTTATCTTTGTTCACTTCTTCGGGAAGGGTGAATGACCGGCTGAATGAAGTGTAGCTGAACTCCTTCCGGGTGTAGTTTTCCTCCTTATCCTCTCTCTTTTCTTCTTTTTCAGAAGAGATTGTCAGCACATTTTCATCCAGTTCCACCTTGAAATCTTTCTTATCCAAACCCGGAGCGGCTACTTCCACACGGTACTCCTTTTCCGACTCGGCTACATTCACAGCCGGCATGTTTTTCCCGGTTTGACGGTTGAACATTCCCGGGAAGAAAAAATCATCGTCAAAGAAATCCTCAATGGCGCTGGGTAAATATCCCCTTCTCATCATTGATGGTAACATGGCACAACCCTCCTTTCTTTTTTATTTTTATGGTTCAACATTTCAAAACCATTCACTCATGAATATGCAATCAGTGTACCAGATCGGTATGTATGCCATAAAGGCGCACATATTCATAATATCATGTCATAATGACACCTCTCTGAAAGCCTGAAATGGAATGTTACGCTGATATATATTGATAATAAGATAATTACAAAGTTGCTCCTGTTGCTGAAACTGTGAGAAAAATTTCAGGAATCGACTTTCCGGAGTATCATCATGATCGGCGGCAGAGAAGATGGATATTCATCCGAAATTGGTATATTTATAGCTTTGATAAAATGTCCGGATGAACAGGGTCGTCAGGTATATCACGATTGGTGTGGGGGTGGTGCTGGTGGCACTTGGATTCTGGTATTTCTGGAATATAGTGGTATACGTTCTGGTAGCCGGGGTGCTTTCACTGATCGGTCGTCCGGTTACCGAATTTCTGCACCGTCTTTCGATCAGGGGAATTCATTTGCCGCGCATTCTGTGTGCCCTTTTTACTCTGGTGCTCATCTGGATCGTTTTTCTTTCTTTCTTTGCTGTGTTTATCCCTCTGGTAGCCATGCAGGCCCATGAGCTTTCCAAAATCGATGTACAGGCTGTGAGCCGGAGCCTGGGCCCCCTGCTGGAGAAAGCCGATGAGTGGTTCCGGAACATGAATATCAACGGGACCGAAGGCACCTCCCTGGAAGAGTATATTACGAAAAAACTGGTGTCGATATTTAATTTTTCACTGATTACCAGAATTTTCGAAGGGATGGTCAGTTTCCTGGGAAATATTTTCCTGGCCTTTTTTTCCATTTCGTTTATAACCCTGTTCTTTCTGCGTGATCAACACCTCTTCAAGGAGATGATCATGGCTATGGTTCCCACAAGGTATGAGAAAGAATTTGCCCGGGCCCTTTCTTCCATTAAAAAACTGCTGACAAGGTATTTCGTGGGTATATGCCTTCAGGTCACTGAGATCATTGTGCTGGTAACTGCGGGTTTATCCATTGTGGGAATAGAATTTCAAAAAGCCCTGGTTATCGGCCTGGTTGCCGGCATGTTCAATGTGATTCCTTATCTTGGTCCATGGATCGGAGGAGCTCTGGGCATTCTCCTGGGAATAGCCAATAACCTGAATCTGGAGTTTTATTCTGAACTCTTGCCTCTGGCAGGATACATGCTGGTGGTTTTTTCTATCACACAATTTATTGATAACTGGATTTTTTACCCGGTGGTGTTCGGTGTCAGTGTGAAGGCCCACCCGCTGGAGATATTTCTGGTTGTTCTGATCGCGGGCAGCCTGGCCGGTATTCCGGGAATGATCCTGGGTGTTCCCATATATACAGCCCTGAGAGTATTTGCCAAGGAGTTTTTCAGTGAATACAAACTGGTGAAGAAAATTACAGAAAAAATCTGACTGAAAAAGTGAACACAAAACGGCTGTGTGTTTTTGCTCTGTTGTTTTATGCATGCTGCCCCGCATGGGCCCAACCCGATGCGGATTTCACCTGGCAATCTTCTCCCCTGGCCAGTTACCTGGTGCGGTTCCGGAGCCTTTACCAGCCGAACGATACAGTGAACTATGCATTTGAATGGAACTTCGGCGACGGGTCTACTTCCGATCGGCCCAATCCCGACCACCTTTTTCCCGATGAAGGTTCCTACACGGTGGAACTGACGGTGACCGACCGTTCCACCTTGGATACCGACCAGAGCAGCCAAACGGTAGCGGTACACTTCCAGCTGGAAGTGCCCAATGTATTTACTCCGAACGGAGACGGACATAACGATGTATTCATGATCCTCTCTGACGGCCGGGAACCGCTGACGATCCGTATTTTCAACCGCTGGGGAAACCTGGTCTACAGGGTAACATCCTCAACTGTGGTATGGGACGGACGCACTGTGGACGGCACGCCGGTGCAACCCGGGAATTACTATTATATCCTTACCTCACAAAGTGGAGATGTAAGGTGTGAAAAAACCGGCTTTATCCGGATATTCAGATAAAATTATTTATTTATATATTTATCTTCATATTCGCTCATTCCAATATGAGGCAGGAGATGGAAACGAAAAAGCCCAACCTGGCCGTTCGCATTTTCCGGTTTTATTATGATGGATTCCGTTCCATGACGGTGGGCCGTAAATTATGGCTGATCATTCTGATCAAGCTGTTCATCATGTTCGCCGTTTTCAGGTTGTTCTTTTTCAGAGATTTTCTGGAGGAAAGGTTTGACACCGATGAACAGAAAAGTGACTATGTAATCGAGACCCTTACCAATTTTTGACCTATGATTGAAAATCTGGATATGTCACTGGTCGACTGGTCGCGCGGGCAATTTGCCCTGACGGCCATGTTTCACTGGCTCTTTGTGCCGCTAACCCTGGGACTTTCCTTTATTCTCGCTTTCATGGAGACTATTTACGTGAAAACGGGAGATGAATTCTGGAAAAGGACTACGAAATTCTGGATGACCATCTTCGGGATCAATTTCGCCATCGGGGTGGCTACGGGTATTATCCTGGAGTTTGAATTTGGTACAAACTGGTCGAATTATTCGTGGTTTGTGGGTGACATTTTCGGAGCCCCCCTGGCCATTGAGGGGATCATGGCCTTTTTTCTGGAGTCGACTTTCATTGCCGTGATGTTCTTCGGTTGGAATAAAGTAGGGAAAAAATTCCATCTGTTATCCACCTGGCTGGTGGCCATCGGAGCGAATCTTTCGGCGTTGTGGATCCTGGTGGCCAATGCCTGGATGCAGAATCCCGTGGGGATGTTTTTCAATCCCGAAACTGCCCGGAATGAAATGGTCAATTTCTGGGAAGTACTGTTTTCCCAGAGTGCCGTGAACAAATTCCTGCACACCATTTCCTCGGGTTTTGTACTGGGGGCCCTGGTGGTGATCGGGATCAGTTCCTGGTATCTGTTGAAAAGGAGGGAACAGCTGATGGCCAAACGAAGCATGATCGTAGCTTCGGTATTCGGACTGCTGTCGGGGCTGTTTCTGATTTTTACGGGTGATTCCAGCGCCCGCGACATAGCCCGGGACCAGCCTATGAAATTTGCAGCCATGGAAGCCCTTTATGAAGGAAAAACACGTGCTCCCCTGGTGCTGGCAGGGGCCCTCAGGGGGGAAGAAGCCGGTAGCGGACTGGGAGAAAGGGAATTCCTGTTCAGGATTGAAGTCCCCGGCGTACTTTCGTATATGGTGCACCTGGATCCGGCCGGATTTGTGCCGGGAATCCTCGATCTGGTTAGAGGAAATGAAGAACACGGTGTTCTTTCCCTGGAAGAAAAAATCAGCCGGGGAACCGTGGCCATGGAAGCCCTGAGGGAACTGAAGGATATCAGGGATACCGATTCTGAAAGGTATAGTGAACTGCTGGCCCGGTTCAGCGATGAGGAATGGGTTGAAAACCATTTCCGGTATTTCGGATACGGTTATTTCCGGGGAAAAGATCCTGCCACCGTGATTCCGCACGTTCCCATTGCTTTTTATTCCTTTCACCTGATGGTGTTTCTAGGCGGATTTTTTGTGCTGGTTTTTCTGGCAACTCTTTACTGGGGGATAAGGGACCAGATGGATAACAAGAGATGGTTCCTGCGAATTGCCCTGTGGACTATTCCGCTGGCATACATAGCCAGTCAGGCAGGATGGGTCCTTTCCGAAATGGGAAGACAACCATGGGTGATCCAGGATCTGATGCCGACCTTTGCCGCCGTTTCACGTATCGATACAGAAACGGTTCAGATTACTTTCTGGCTGTTTGCCGTTACCTTCACCGCTCTGCTCATAGCGGAACTGAGCATTATGTTCAAACAGGTAAAATCCGGACCAAAAGAAGGAGAGAAATAATATGTTAGCAGCCATTGCATACAGCTTTTTCCAGCATTACTGGTGGGCCATCATCTCCCTGCTGGGAGGAACCCTGGTGTTTCTGATGTTTGTCCAGGGTGGACAGACCCTGATATATACCCTGGGGAGAAATGCCGTGCAACGTTCCATGATCGTGAATGCCCTGGGCAGAAAATGGGAGTTTACCTTTACTACCCTGGTCACTTTCGGAGGAGCATTCTTTGCATCCTTCCCCCTGTTTTATGCCACCAGCTTCGGGGGGGCGTACTGGGTATGGATGCTCATTCTGTTTGCCTTCGTAATCCAGGCCATTTCCTACGAATACCGCTCCAAACCCGCTAATATTCTCGGACGCCGCACCTATGAATCCTTCCTTTTCATAAACGGGGCAGCCGGGACTATTTTGATCGGGACGGCCGTGGGAACTTTTTTCACCGGCTCGGCCTTTTCGGTCAATGAGTTGAATCAGCCGGGATGGGAAACCCCTTTTCACGGCCTGGAAGCATTGTTGAATGTAAGAAACCTGGCCCTGGGCCTGTCGGTGTTTTTTCTGGCCAGGATCCTGGGACTGTTGTATATCAGAAACAGTGTGGAGGAGGAAGAAATGGACCGGAGAATTCACCGGCATCTGATGATCAACGGCATCCCTTTTCTGGTCGTGTTCCTTTTTTTCATCGTTAGTTTGCTGGTTTCCGAGGGATATGCTGTGGATCCCGCTACGGGCCGGGTTTTTATGGAGAAAGGAAAATACCTGCACAATTTTTTAAACATGCCGCTGGTGGCAGTGCTGTTTCTGGCAGGGGTGATCCTGGTAATGACCGGATTGGGCATAGGTTGTTTTTCCGATTCCCGGAAAGGGATCTGGTACGCCGGTCCGGGGACCGTGCTTACCGTGTTCTCCCTTTTTCTGGTGGCAGGCTATAATAATACGGCCTTCTATCCTTCCCATTATGATCTGCAGAGTTCCCTTACCATTTTTAATGCTTCTTCGAGTTATTATACATTGAAGGTTATGTCGGTGGTTTCCCTGCTGGTTCCCTTTGTTGCCGCCTACATCTGGGTGGCCTGGAGAGCGGTGAACAGGAAAAGGATCACCGCTGTCGAACTGGATGGAGAATCACATGTCTACTGAAAAAATAAAACACAATATGTATCTGGACTCCATACTTCATTATTTGTTATGGCCGCTGCTGATTCTGATATCATGGTTTGCCGTAAGATGGGCCCTGAAGCGTTTTGAAAAGAACCGCCGTTCAGGCAAATGAGGCTACTTCTGTTATTTATGGTATGTTTTTATTTTCTTCCTGGGTAATGTGCAATTGTTCCGGATTTTGTGTGGTTCCAAGAAATAGTTTTTATATTTTCGAAAAGTGATTTTCATCGATGCCGGTTTTTTCCGGAATAATCTAATACCATCATGCAAAAACCTTTAGGAATCGTTTGTCTGCTGGCTTCAATGGCCGGCATGGCCGGATGGTTGCCCTTAAAGGGCCAGTCCGGTTTTCGTGAATACCTGAAACCTGCCGAGATCAATGCCCGCCTGGAAGGCCTTCAGGCGAAATACCCCTCGCAGGTATCAGTAAAGAAAATGGCTGTTTCACCGGGGGGCATTCCGGTGAATATGCTCGAAATTGGCTCTGGTGGTGGTGAACGGCCTGCCGTTCTGGTCGTGGCCAATGCAGAAGGGACCTATCCCATAGCCAGCCTGGGCGCTCTCTACCTGGCCGGCCGGATCCTGGCTGAACCGGATAAATACAGCGAACTGAAATGGTATATTATTCCCTGCCTGAATCCCGACGGAGCCATGCGTTATTTTTCCGATCCTCTGTATATGGATGGCCGGAACGCACGGGAGGTGAATGACGACCTGGATGATCAAATGGATGAGGATGGCTACAACGACCTGAACGGAGACGGGTACATTACCCGGATGCGCGTCAGGCATCCGGAAGGGGAATGGATTCCCGTGGATAGTGATCCCAGGATGATGAAAAGGGCCGATCCGGCCAAAGGAGAGAAGGGGATCTACAAAGTATACACGGAAGGGGTGGATGATGACGGAGACGGAAAGTACAACGAAGATCTGCCCGGTGGAGTGGATCCCTCCATCAATTTCCCTCACCTGTTCAAACCGTTTACATCCGCAGGAGGCAAATGGCCTGGAGAAATTGACGAAACCTTCCGGTTAATGAAGTTTGTGTATGAACATCCCGAGATCGCCATGGGCTTTTACTTCGGTTCATCCGATTTTTGTTATGCCCCGCCACGTGCAGGCCGGAGGGGATCAGTGGATATGAACCGGATCAAGATACCCCCAAGGCAGGCACGCCGGTTCAATGTGGATCCTGATAAGACCTATACCATGGAAGAGATCAAGCAACTTCTTCAGCCCATGATGCCCCAGGGAATGGAAATATCGGAATCCATGATCGCCGGTTTTCTGGGATTGGGAGCTGTGGTGAATCCTCTGGAAGAGGATATGAAATTTTACAAACACTTGTCGGAGGAATACAAGGAATACCTGAAAGAAAAGGGATACGAAGACGAGAGACTGGATGCTCCCCAGGACCGGGACGGATCGTTTGAACTGTGGATGTATTATCACGTGGGAGTTCCTTCCTTCAGCATGAATCTGTTTACCCTCCCGAAACCAGAGGAAAAAAACAAGGACGGGGAGGCTCTTTCTCCTGAGAGAATAGAAAAAATGTCAAAAGAGGAATTCCTTGGCCTGGGTGAGGAGAAGATTGAAAAATGGCTCAGGGAAACAGGGTCTCCTTCTCAGTTTAAAGGATCTCAGGTGATGGCAATGGTGGAATCGGGACAGCTTACCCCCGAAAGGATCGCTGCCATGATGAAGCAACAGGGCGTGACAGAAAAAAAGAATGATGGCGATCCGGCCATGAAAGCCCTGATTGCTTTCAGTGACCGGGAACTTGACGGAAAGGGGTTTGTTGAGTGGATGCCTTTTCAACACCCCGACCTGGGTGAAGTGGAGATTGGGGGCGCCGTCCCCTTTACCGAAAACACACCTCCCGCTTCAATGATCGATTCACTGCTTGAATTCCAGGTCCCCTGGGTGTTCGAACTGACGGAAAAACTTCCCCGCCTGTCCATACGCGAAGTAAAAACCACCGACCTGGGCAACGGAGTATACCGCCTGGAGGTCTGGATAGAGAACGGGAAATATTTACCCTTTCCCACCGCTATGGGGGAAAGGAATCAGCAACCCGCTCCTGCCATACTGCTGTTGGAAGGCGTGAACCTGGAATTTTTACAGGGCCTGCCGCGTACTCCGGTACAAAAAGTGGGTGGAATGAAGGTACATAAGGAAGAATGGCTGATCCGTTCTGCCAGTTCCCAGACCCTGACCCTCAGGCTCACCAGCAAAAATGCCTGGGGTGATGTGAAAACCATAAAAATTGGAGGCTAATATGAAAACGATTTTCCGGCATATACTGATCACGGGCGGGTTTCTGTCGTTGATGAACCTCATGCCTGCCCAGGAGATCACCGTACCACTGCGTTTTGACAGGTACTATGATTATGAAGAACTTATTGAAGCTATGAAAGCCCTGAACAGGGCCTATCCGCGGCTTACCCATCTTGACCTGGTGGGAAAAAGCGAAGAAAACCGTGAAATATGGGCTCTTACCATCAACAACCCCCAAACGGGTAATGAACTGGATAAACCGGGAGTGTATGTTGATGGAAATATTCACGGAAATGAAGTGCAGGCAGGCGAGGTATGTCTGTATTTTGCCGATTACCTGTTAAAAAATTACGGCAAGAATCCCAGAATCACCGCGCTGGTCGATAAAAATGCCTATTATGTGGTTCCTTCGGTGAACGTGGACGGACGATACCATTTCTTCAACGATCCCAATACTCCCAGCACCAACCGCGGATTGAGAAGGCCTCACGACGATGACAGGGACGGACTTTTCGATGAGGATTTTCCCGATGATCTGGACGGTGACGGTAATATATGCAACATGCGGAAAAGGGATCCGTTCGGCCAGTACCGTACCGACCCGCTGGATTCCCGACTGATGATCCCGGTAAAGCCCGGGGAACCAGGCGAGTGGACCCTTCTGGGCCAGGAAGGGATTGACAACGACGGGGACGGACAGGTCAATGAAGATTCAGAAGGGTATGTCGACCCTAACAGAAACTGGCCGTATAACTGGGAGCCTCCATACGTACAGAGGGGCTCTGACAACTATCCCTTGTCGGGTGTTGGACTCAAAGCCCTGGCAAATTACATTATAGACCGCCCGAATATCATCATGGCCTTTGCTTTTCATAACAACGGGGGAATGTTTCTCCGCGGACCCGGTACAGAAGACCAGGGTGACTTTCCAAGAAACGATGTGGAAGTGTTCGATTATCTGGGGAAAAATGCCGAAAAGATTGTTCCCGGATACAGATATCTCCTGAGCTGGCGCGACCTGTACAGCACCTATGGAGATTTCGGCGATTTCATGGATAATATAGTGGGAGCCTACACCTTTGTGGGCGAACTGTACCGTACTGATGATGAAACATTCCGTTCACCCGGTGAATCACAGAAGCAGGAAGATGAAGGAAGCATGTTCACGGAAAATACCAGCCGTACCAAAGAACGCCTGGAGTTCAACGATCATGTGGTGCACGGCGATCTCTATAAAGAATGGACCCCTTACAACCATCCTACTTACGGGGAGATAGAGATCGGCGGATGGGTGAAAATGAGTTCCCGCCTGCCGCATCCTTTTATGCTTCCCGACCTGGTGCACCGGAATGCTGCTGCCGTGATATTTTCCAGCGAGCAAACCCCCGAGATCAAACTCGAAGTGACAGAAACCGAAAAAATTGACAGGAACCTGTACCGGGTAACCGTGAGGCTGTCAAACCGGAAGGCCATTCCTTCCCTGACATACCATGCCGTGCAGAAGAAGATCCATGAGCAGGACATTCTGAAGGTGCATGGGAAACAGATCAGGGTGGTCAGTGGAGGCAGATTGACTGACCTTTACCGGAACCGGGTGGTTTACAAGGAACATAAACCCGAAATCCAGTATCTTCAGGTTCCCGGCTTCGGAAAAATTGAATTCCAGTTCCTGGTGAGCGGGAAAGGGGAAATGCAGGTGGAATACACTTCACTGAAAGCCGGAAAAATACGGAAAACGGTGTCCCTGAAATAAGGATGCCGGGGAAACAAAAAAAAGAGGCTGTCTCAAAAGGTCAGCCTCTTTTTTTTATGGTGAGGATTCAGGTCAGGCCTGTCTTACCGTATATTCATAACCTTCCATTATGGGATTTGCCAGGATCTTGTTGCAGGCTTCGTTGACCTTTTCCATGGCCTGTTCCTTGCTTTCAGCCTCAATCTCCAGTGTGATGTGCTTCCCGATCCGGACATTGGAAATTTCGTGAAAACCTATATTGGTCATACTTTTTGTAACCGCTTTTCCCTGGGGATCGAGCAGATTTTTCAGAGGCATGACATTGATTTCGGCAATGAATTTCATAGTCTTAATCTTTTGATGGTCTGAAACCTGCTGCAAAAATGGATAGCAGAATATACCATCCGATAAGCAGGGGCAGGGCAAACCATTGCAATAATATTAATAAAATGGCAGATATTCCAACAAAAAGAAACCGAATTTCATTTCCGTGATATTTCAGATGGGGGAATTTAAGGGAGAACATGGGAATGGAAGAAACCATCAGAAAGGAAAACAGGAATACCAGCAGCAACATAGGGGCAGTTTGCTGCATGAACTGAACCACGGTGTTTTCCGGGAACCTGATAATCAGGAATACACAGGAGGTAAAAAACAATCCGCTGGCAGGGGTGGGAAGTCCCAGGAATGAACCTGTTTGCCTCTCGTCATGGTTGTACCGGGCCAGCCGGATGGCTGAGGCAATTACCAGCAGCACGGGAGAAGCAGTTACCAGCCAGGCCAGCACCTGTTCTTTTCCGTTAAGGGCCGGAGGGATCCGGCCTCCGGAAAGAACCATACTCACCAGCAGGGCAGGGACCACACCGAAACTTACCAGATCGGCCAGGGAATCCAGGTCCTTGCCAATAATATGATGGGCTTTCAGTAAGCGGGCTGCCAGGCCGTCGAAAAAATCAAAAACAGCAGCCAGTCCCACGAAATAAACGGTCCACACCGGCTGCCCGGCTGCCAGGGCCAGGATGCCCGAGAATCCGCAGGCCAGGTTGAGCAGGGTGATCAAATTGGGTATGTGCTGGCGCATGAAAATGTTTTCAGAAATGAACGGTGGCAATATCCCCGACAAAAATAAGTTTTTTTATTTAGTTCGCTGAACGCAGGATAACAATTCACAGAATGCATGCATGTTCTGATGTGTTTCAGGTTAAATGTTTTTTCATACAGGGCTTTTCCGTAAATTTACCCTGATTATTTCCATAACGAATCCTTATGTCACTCCGGATTGCCATTGATTTTGACGGGACCATTGTTGAGCATGCATATCCCAATATAGGGAAGGAAAAACTGTTTGCTTTCGAGACCATGAAGCTGCTGCAGAAAAAAGGCCACCGCCTGATCCTGTGGACCATACGTACCGGGAAAGAAATGGAGGAGGCCGTGACATATTGCCGTGAGCGGGGCGTGGAGTTCTATGCTGTAAACAAGAGCTATCCGGAGGAAGAATGGACGGGAGAAGCATCGAGGAAAATTGAGGCGGATGTATTTATTGACGACAGGAACATTGGAGGGTTGCCGGGCTGGACCGATATATACCGGATGATCCATCCGGAAGACTATCCGGGAAGTATATTGGAGAAGAAGATGATCAGGCACAGGAAATGGTGGAAAAGACTGAAATTTTTCGGGAATTCATAATAACCTGATTTAACTATAAACATGATATTCATAGCAAAGCACGGAACGAGAAACTGGGCAACAGCCATTCTGTTCCTGACCGGTTCTTTTGTTTTTGCTGCCTGTGGTTCTTCCGACAGAGGTTCTGTGGAAGTGTCTTCCGCGGAAAAAGGGGAATTGCAGGAAAAAGCGGCAGGTCGCACGGGAACGATCCGTTTCCTGGAGCCGTCGAATGGCAGCCGGTTTCATTCGGATGAAACCGTGAAATTTTCCGTGCAATACGACAAAAAATTGCCTGTACCCGATTCGGTGGCGATATATGCAGACAGTGAGGCCAGGGAAGTACTTGACTCCGGCCAGACCGTATGGACCTGGGACCTGAGGCAGGAAAGGCTGGGGATACGGCGTATTTCTGTAAGAGGATACAGGGAAGGCCGGGTTGAGCAGGAAGGACAGATTCGCATTGTCATTCTTTCTGCCACCCTACCGGTTCAGTATGGCTACCGGGTGGTCAGATCCTATCCGCATGACAGGGAGGCTTATACGCAGGGACTGATATACGATAAAGGTTTCATTTATGAGAGTACCGGGCAATACGGGCAATCTTCCCTCAGAAAAGTGGATCTCGAAACAGGGGAAGTTCTCAATATGTTGCGACTTTCCGATGATCTGTTTGCCGAAGGGATATGTCTTTACAATAACCGGATCATTCAACTGACGTGGACCTCCCGGGTGGGATTCGTATACGACAAAGAATCGTTCCGACTGATCAACAAAATCCATTACCCTACCCAGGGGTGGGGACTTACCACCAACGGTACCGATCTGATCATGAGCGACGGAACGCAAATTATTTATTTTCTGGAGCCGGATTATTTTACCGAATTACATCGCATTGAAGTATACGACCACAGGGATCAGGTAAATGACCTGAACGAACTGGAGTACATACGCGGAGAGATATGGGCCAATGTATATCAAACCGACCTCATTGTGCGGATTGATCCTAAGACGGGCCGGGTAACGGGTGTTATTGATCTGGCCGGTTTGCTGCCGGCGCGGTACCAACATCCCCGGCTTGATGTGCTGAACGGCATTGCCTGGGACAGTGAAAACGACCGCTTGTTTGTGACCGGGAAAATGTGGCCTCTCCTGTTCGAGATTGAGCTGGTGGAAAAAACACCGTAATGCATGGTTCGTTTTGCTGGAACCGGTCCTTCTGACCTTTTCCGGTTCAGGAAGCAGGTGGCATGGTCCCGCATATCACCCTGACACTGGAAGGAATGATATCGAAACGAATGGGGGAATGACCCAGTGATTCTCCGTCGGTTTCCACATGGATCAGGGGGTTGGCATCGATCAGAATGGATTTTCCCTGAAGGGTGAGTACTTTGGGATGATGAATGATCTTCCCGTTGTATAGCTTGCCGATATTCCTGATCACATCGAATTTTCCGATCTTCTTGATAACCGTGATATCGAACAGCCCGTCGTTGGCTATCGCACCCGGTGTTTGCATCATTCCTCCTCCTGAATATTTTCCAATACCAATGGAAATACTGAATACGTTATTGCTGTATTTCACCCCGTCTACCTCCAGCACCGTATGGCTGTGATGAAAACGAAATAGGTTCGACAAAATGTTCCACAGGTACAGCAATTTCCCTGATTTGCCCCGGTCTTTCAGGTCGTTGGCCCTGCTTACCACCACGGCATCAAAACCAATGCCGGCAATATTTACAAAATAACGTTTGCCTTTGTCTTCATTCCACCGGTAGTGCACTACTCCGGCATCCTGTAATATGGTGTTCCCGTTTCGGATAACCTGTATGGCTTTTTCATACTGCCGAGGAATATGGAACATCCGTCCCCAATCGTTTCCCGTGCCAACCGTGATCATGCTCAGGGTAATATCGGTGGTTGGCACTTTACTCTGGGTAAAAATCCCATTGATCACCTCATTCATGGTCCCATCGCCTCCCACCACAATGATGCGTTTGGTTCCGTTTTCTGCATGCTCCCGGGCAATTTCAATGGCATGGTGCCTGGTACGTGTGAATTCGACCTGGTAGGAGAAGCCGTATCTGTCAAGCAAACGGGAAATTTTTTTCCAGTCTTTTTCACCTTTTCTTTTTCCGGCATTGGGATTGACAATGACCAGCCAGGATTTTTCTTGACTTTCCAACATGATCGGTTTTTCAGCTTCGCAAGATAAACAATTTTCATTTTACAGAACAGGCTGTTTTTTTATGAACCTGTTATGTTGGTGAATTAAATTTTCCTTGCACAGCGGGGAACGCAAAAGAAAATGTTAATAAAATGTTTATAAGTGCAAATGAAATGTTTATAGAATGAGGCGGGTATTTCAACAGGGATGCATCAGAAAATTGTAAATTTGGACCTTTAATGCAGGGATTTTGATCTGTTGATAAACTAAGCACCTATGGGAAAAGTAATTGCAATGGCCAATCAGAAAGGAGGGGTTGGCAAAACCACCACGGCCATCAATCTGGGGGCAAGCCTTGCCGCTCTGGAGCATAAGATCCTGGTGATAGATGCCGACCCGCAGGCCAATGCCACCTCAGGCCTGGGTCTGGATACCAAAAATATTAAAACGAGCATTTATGAGTGCCTGATTGAGGGAACCAATCCCAGAGATATCCTTCTGGATACGGAAATTGAGGGGATGCAACTGCTGCCTTCCCACATTGATCTGGTGGGTGCGGAAATTGAAATGCTGAATATGCCCAACCGGGAAAAAATGCTGAAGCAGGTGGTAAGTAAAGTGAAGGATGATTACGATATCGTTCTGATCGATTGTTCTCCTTCGCTGGGCTTGCTTACCGTCAATGCCCTTACCGCAGCCGACAGTGTGATCATTCCCGTTCAGTGTGAATATTTTGCCCTGGAGGGACTGGGAAAACTGCTGAATACTATCAAAATCATTCAAAACCGGTTGAATCCCGATCTGGTCATTGAAGGATTTTTGCTGACCATGTACGATGCCCGGCTGCGCCTGGCTAACCAGGTGGTGGAAGAGGTGAGGAAACATTTTCAGGATATGGTTTTTGAAACCATTGTGCAGCGGAATATCAAGCTGAGCGAAGCGCCCAGTTTCGGGAAGCCCGCACTGCTATACGATGCCAATTCCCGTGGAACCGTGAATTATCTGAACCTGGCACGGGAGCTCCTGCAGAAGAATAATATGACCCGGATACCGAACGAAGAAAAAATACTGGAGTAACCTATCATGGCGCAGAAAAATGCTTTGGGAAGGGGGCTGAGCGCCCTCATTGATGATGCCGACCGTGAAAAAATGGCCGTTCTGGGTTCGATCAATGAGATCGATATCAACCTGATCGAAACCAATCCCTTTCAGCCAAGATCAAGTTTTGACGAAGACAGCCTGAATGAACTGGCCGCTTCGATCAAACAAATGGGTATTATTCAGCCGGTTACCGTACGCCTGCTGAGAAACGACCGGTTTCAGCTCATTACCGGGGAAAGGCGTTACCGGGCCGCATTGATTGCCGGCCTGAAAACCATTCCTGCCTATATCCGCACTGCCGACGACCAGGCCCTTCTGGAGCTGGCCCTGGTGGAAAATATTCAGCGGGAAGACCTGGATTCCATCGAGATTGCCATCAGCTACAAAAGACTGATCGAAGAATGCAACCTTACCCAGGAGGAAATGAGCGACAGGGTAGGGAAAAAGCGTTCCACCGTTTCCAATTATCTTCGCCTGCTGAAACTGCCAGCCGAAATACAACTGGCCATAAGGCAGAAAGAAATAACAATGGGACATGCCCGGGCGCTGATTAATATGGAAGACCCCAGAACCCAGATCAAACTCTTCTACAAAGTCAGGGAAGAAGGACTGTCGGTGAGGCAAACCGAAGAGCTGGTGCGGAAGGCCCAGGAACAAAGTCAACGGGGCAACACAGGGAGATCCCGGAGATCGCAGGTGAGTGAGGAATACCGCTCGTTGCAGGACCAGTTGCGCGGTTTTTTCGACACACAGGTCCAGTTCCGCATGAACGACAAAGGAAAAGGGAAGATCGTGATCCCGTTTGAGTCGACCGACGAACTGGAAAGGATCGTATCGATTTTCGACAAACTTAATTCCTGATTTTCCCAATAATTGCGTAATATTGCCGTTTACACGACAAAACGGCAGATTTTTGAAACGCATCCGAATACTGATGTCGGGTTTTCTTTTTCTGATCCTCTTTTCAGGAATCGGCGGGCATTGCTGTATGAGTATGGCCCAGGAACCGGCCTCTATGCCCGTGACTCTGCCTGTCAACCTGGAACCGGCAGATACCCTTTCCCCTGTTGTGAAAGGACATTCGCCTAAAAAAGCATCCGTTTATTCGGCTGTGCTGCCCGGGCTGGGGCAGATCTACAATAGAAAATACTGGAAAGTACCCATTGTGTATGCGGGATTCGGAACCCTTGCCTATTTTGTGGTATACAATGGAAGCCGGCTGAAAAAATATACACAGGCCTACCTGGATTTTACCGATACCCTGGCCGTGACCGATTCCTACCTCGACCTTATCGGTCCCAACCTGGACCCGGCCACCTTCGACCCCGTTCTTTATCCCGACTCATACAACCCTTCCCTGGCAGAGAGTTTTGAAAATCTGTTGAAAAATAACCGTGATTACTTCCGAAGGTACAGGGATTTGAGCTATATTGGCCTGGCAGCCTGGTATGTTCTGAATATTATCGATGCTTCCGTGGATGCCCATATGTATGATTTCGACGTTGGCGAGGACCTGGTGCTGAGGGTGGAACCTGCCTGGCAGCCGACAGGTTACGGGATGAATATGACGGGAGTGAGATGTACCCTGACATTCTAAAAGCAGAACGAAATGAAACAGACCCTGTGTGTTTTACTGATCCTTGCCTGTGCCACAGGCAGAGCAGGTGCAGATGAGCCGGTTAAGGATTCTTTGAAATTGGCTGGAATGCATGAGCATTCGCTTTTCTCCAGTAACCTCGACAGCCTGTTATACCTGTGGGTAGTACAAAATACCCCGGGAATTTTCGATCCGGATACTATCCCCACAGGCGATCCGATTGTTGATTTTCCCGATTCGGTATATGTGGAAAGGCTGAAACGTATTCCCTCGGTGGTTGAGCTTTCTTACAACAGCATAGTGAGGAACTATATCCGTGTGTATACCGGCCAGAAAAGGAAAAATATGGAGGTGATGCTGGGACTGGCAGATCATTATTTTCCCGTTTTCGAACAGATATTCGATCAATACGGCCTGCCCGTGGAACTGAAGTACATGGCCGTTATTGAATCGGCTCTTAATCCCAGGGCAGTTTCCAGGGTGGGGGCTACCGGGATATGGCAGTTTATGTACGGAACCGGCCGGATGTACGGCCTCACCATCAATTCTCTGGTGGATGAGCGCAGGGACCCGGTAAGGGCCACTCATGCAGCGGCGCAATATCTCAGGGACCTGTACAACATCTATAACGACTGGGTACTGGTGATTGCCGCCTATAACTGCGGACCCGGCAATGTGAACAAAGCTATCCGGCGGTCGGGGAATAAAAGAAATTACTGGGACCTGTTTTATTATCTTCCCCGGGAAACCCGGGGATACGTACCGGCATTCATAGCGGCCACCTATGTTATGAACCATTACCGCGACCATGGCCTGGTTCCGAGAGAAATAGATATGCCCGTGCGTACCGATACCATCATGGTGCATGAGAATCTTCATCTGGCACAGGTGTCGGAGGTGATGGACATTCCCTTACAGTTGCTGCGCGACCTGAATCCGCAGTATCGTCGTGATGTTGTCCCTGCCATGGGAACAGGTTTTTCCCTGACTCTTCCGTTCAATCAAACCACCCGGTTCATCGATCTCCAGGATTCTGTTCTGGCCTACCGGCATGATCATTATTTCAACGAGGAAAACCGGATCATCAATCCTACCTATTCCAGGTATGTTCCCGAGCCTCCCACAGGCAAGGTGAAACTGACCTACACCGTGAAATCGGGTGATAACCTGGGGTATATCGCAGAATGGTACAACGTGCGGGTTTCCGATCTGAGATACTGGAACAACATCAGGGGGAACCTGATCCGGGCCGGACAGTCGCTGGCGGTGTATGTCAGTCCGGGTGATGTGGAGAAATACAAACCGGTCAATTCACTCAGTTTCGCCGAGAAACAGCGCCGGATAGGGAAAACGGTTGCCTCCCCGGCTTCTGCTCCCGTGGCATCGGGTGCGGCCACCGATACTGACTATGTGTATTACCGGGTAAGAAGCGGCGACACCCTGTGGGATATCGCCAGGAAATATCCCGGTGTGACCGATTCGGAGATCATGCAGCTGAACAAGCTGAAATACGGGGATAAGATCGTACCCGGACAAATGCTCAAGATCATGAAAAAAGGATAGATCAGGCATGAAACCTGCCAGGGTTTTTCTATTCCTTCTGGTTGTATTCCTGGTGCTTGGCCTGCTTTCCTGGTTATTTCCTCCTGATGGGATACGGCTGGGCCCTGCCCTGAATATACGTTTCCCCGGCCTGCGGGATTATCTGAGTGAAATGATCTCTCAGTCCGGTGAATCCGGGCCTTCTGACCAGGTATCCTTCAGTCCTGATACTTCCTTTGTATTCTTCCCCGGCATCAACCGGCCTGCTGATATAGCCGGCCAGGGAATATCCGATTCGACACTTCCGGAAGATACCGGGGAACAGAAGGATACCTTTCCCGATTACATTCCTTCCTTTCTGTATCCTCCGGAGGGCGATACCCTGCTGTTCCCCTTTTTCAGAAAACTGGAAAAGGTACGTGCCCGGGGAGGTTCGGTCCATATTTTTCACTATGGCGATTCACAGATCGAAGGCGACAGAATTTCTTCCTTCCTGAGGGAAAAATGGCAGGCGGTTTTCGGTGGAGGAGGACCCGGCGCCTTTCCGGCCACTCCGGTGGTGGATGAAACGGTTTCATACCGGCTGAGCCATTCTGACAACTGGAAACGAACCGTGTTCCCCGATCTGGTGGACAGCGCTCATACGGCCCGAAGGCTGGGATTTCTGATGAGCGCCGACAGAATACAAACCGATTCGGCCAGGGCACGAATCATCCTGGAATGGTATCCGAGGGCCAGAACCCATGCCAGAAAATTTGAACAGGCGGGCTTTGTCTATGGCCAGGCTGCTGACAGTTTTTCCTTCCGGATGGTGATAAACGGGGAAGCTTCGAATACATGCCCCCTGCCTCCTTCAGAAAATCCGCGCCGCATCAGCATCCCTGTTGAAGCAACAGAGAACGGCCGGGTTGAATTTGAGATATCTGTGCAAAGAAGTCCGGTGTTTTATGCCTTTTTTCTGGAAAATATAACCGGTGTGCAGGTGCATAATATTCCGGTAAGGGGAAGTGCAGGGCTTGAATTTAGCAGGGTGAATACAGGGGTTTGGAAAGAAAGCATGGAAGGGATGGATCCGGGGCTTCTGATACTGCAATTCGGTATCAACCTGGTGCCCGGGTGGAACAACCAGTACGAATGGTATCTGACCAGGCTTACCCGCGAACTCCGCTTCCTGAAAAGCCTGTTCCCTTCCATGCCTGTGATGGTGATCGGAGTGTCGGATATGGCAAGGCCGGGAATGGACGGTCCGGAACCTTATACAGGGGCCGGGGAGGTAAGGCAGGCTCAGCGCCTGGCAGCCATGGAGGCAGGGTGTATATACTGGGATGGCTGTGAAGCTATGGGTGGACCAGGATCAGTGATTGAATGGGCCCACAGCGATCCGCCCCTGGCCAGGACCGATTACACACATTTTACCTATGCCGGGTCGCGTTTGTTTGCCGTCCGACTGTTTGAAGCCTTTCAACGGGAATATATAAGATATTTATCTGAAAATCAATAATTTGAATAATATTAATTGCAGATATTGCTGGCAGTATCCCGGGCCGTATGGATAACCTCTCGCACATACTCGGTTACCGGCAGGAAATGCCGCTTCTGTTTACACAGGTTTATTTCTGGGTATTTTACATGTTGGTGTACCTGTTGTTTGCTTTTGTATATCCGAAAAAACGCCTGCGCAATGCTTACCTGTTTCTGGTAAGCCTTTTCTTTTATTATAAATCGGGTGGCTACTTTTTTTCACTTCTCATCCTGTCTACCGTGGTGGATTATTTTGTAGGCAGGATGATCTATTCAGCCCGCAAACGGACGGTGAAACGACTGGGCGTATGGATCAGTCTGACGGTGAATCTGGGGGTACTGGCTTATTTCAAATATACCTATTTCCTGGTGGATATGATCAACCGGATATTCCATACCGATCTGGAAGCAGTGAACTACCTGGCATCGTGGACAAATACCCTGACCGGCACGCATTTCGATGTCAGTACCATTATCCTGCCTGTGGGTATTTCATTCTACACTTTTCAAACCATTAGTTATACCCTGGATGTGTATCGGGGAAAGCTCAAGCCGGTAAGGAATATTCTCGATTTTGGCTTTTATGTTTCCTTTTTTCCGCAACTGGTGGCGGGACCCATTGTCAGGGCCGCTTCTTTTATTCCCCAGTTGAATCAGGATTTCAGCCTGAGTGTAAGGGAATTCGGCCATGCATTGTTTCTTATTCTGTCAGGGCTGGTAAAAAAAATGCTGGTGGCCGATTTTATTTCCATTCATCTGGTAGATAGCGTATTCCAGGAGCCGGTGGCCTATACCGGTTTTGAGAACCTGCTGGCCCTGTATGGCTATTCCATTCAGATCTATTGTGATTTCAGCGGGTATACCGATATAGCCATTGGACTGGCCCTGCTGATGGGATTCCGGCTTCCCGTGAATTTCAATTCGCCGTATAAAGCAAGGAACCTGTCTGATTTCTGGAGGCGCTGGCATATTTCCCTCTCATCGTGGCTGCGCGATTACCTGTACATCCCCCTGGGCGGTAACCGGAAAGGAAAACTACGTACCTTTCTTAACCTGTTTGTTACCATGTTGCTGGGAGGGCTGTGGCACGGTGCCCATATCCGCTTCGTATTATGGGGCGCCTTGCACGGCCTGGGGCTGATTCTGCTGAGGATTTGGCAGACCTTGATAAAAGCACCGGTACGGCCAGGCTGCTTCCGTCGTGCCATATCGGTTTTTGTCACTTTTCATGTGGTTACCTTCCTCTGGATATTTTTCAGAGCCGGTACCTGGGATGCGGCCCTGAGTATGATCAGGAAAATAGGTTCGGATCTTAGCCTGCAATATTTACCTGCAGTGATCAAGGCATATTATCCGGCTTTACTGGTCATGGTACTGGCCTATATATTGCACTGGCTTCCGGCGGTATGGAAGGAGAAGGCCCGCGGAATATTTATTGGCACCCCCTGGTGGGTCAAGGTACTGGTCATTGTGCTGGTGGTGCTTCTGATTGTGCAGTTTAAATCGGTGCAGGTGCAGCCTTTCATTTATTTTCAGTTCTGATGAAACCAGCACCGGTTTTATTTTGCAGGGGAAAATCCTATCTTAGAACACTTGAACCTGACGCATGAAACCACTTCTTTCCGTTGTCGTTCCTGCATATAACGAAGAAAATACCATCCTGACCCTGCTGGAGAAAGTGATAACGTCTAATCCCGGGCTGGAAATAGAGATCGTTGTGGTGAACGACGGATCGGCCGATGAAACGGGAAGGAAGGTGGAAGATTTTATCAGGGAGCATCCGCAAGCGCCGGTACGTCTGATCAGCCATGCCACCAACCAGGGGAAAGGAGCTGCCCTGCATACCGGTATTGCAGAGGCTCGTGGGGAATACCTTGTTATACAGGATGCCGACCTGGAATACGATCCCGGGGAATATACCCTGTTGCTGAAACCGGTCATGGATGGAGTGGCCGATGTGGTATACGGTTCCCGGTTTATGGGGTCGAAACCTCACCGGATCCTGTTTTTCTGGCATACCATCGGGAACCGGTTTCTGACCTTTCTGTCAAATGCATTTACCAACCTGAACCTGACCGATATGGAAACCTGTTACAAGCTCTTCAGAACAGAGATCATACAACAGCTTGACCTTCGGGAAAAAAAGTTCGGGTTCGAACCGGAAGTAACGGCCAAAATATCCCGGATACCCGGGATCAGGATTTACGAGGTGGGGATTTCTTATTATGGGCGAACCTATGCCGATGGGAAAAAAATCAACTGGAAAGACGGGTTCAGGGCCATGTATTGTATCCTGAAATATAATGTATTCCACCGGAAGGTAATGAAATCGTAACGTTTTATGCAATTCGCCAAAGCCCGGAATTCTCATGACCTTACGGAAGTGGCAGCCTGGTTGCTTGGCCTGACCTTTCTGATGGGACTGTCATCCATTGTTGTATTGTCGCGGGGAACATACGGTGGAGCGGATGATGTGGTGCACTACAAATTTTCTGCCTGGGCCTTTGCTTATCCGGGTCTTTTTTTCGATCACTGGGCCAAACCGCTGTATACCCTGGCGGCCTCCCTGTTCGCACCCTTCGGATTTACCGGCGTTCGGATAATGAATGTCCTTATGGCGGTGTGTTCCGGATATATTTCGTACCGGTTTCTAAGGAAACAGTCGAATCCCCTGGCACTGTGGGGGCTGGTTTTCTGTGTGAGCGCTCCGTTGTATTTTATCCTGGCAACTACCGGAATGACCGAGATCATGGGCGGATGGATGCTGCTGACGGCTACCGTCCTGTTTCTTCGAAAACATTACGGATGGTCGGTTGCCCTTCTTTCTTTTCTTCCATTTGTGAGAACCGAAGGGGTTGTGTTATTTCCCCTGTTCATGCTGGCCCTGCTCGCGGCCGGGAAGTGGAAGTATTTTGTTCTGTTTCCCCTTGGTTTTCTGGTATATTCCCTGGTGGGATGGAAATTTCACGGTGATTTCTTGTGGGTGATTCATCAAATGCCCTATACCGGGGCTACAGCCATATACGGACATGGCAGCCTGCTGCATTTTGTGAAACAGGCTCATATGATCTTCGGGGTCCCCCTCCTGATTTTCTGGTTTGTCGGGTTGGCAGGGAATATGACCGGCCGGTTCAGTACATCAGGCTCAAAAGGCGATGTTATGAAACTAATCCTGGTATATTTATCACCGGTTGTTTATTTCACAGCCCATTCGACGGTATGGTGGCAGGGTTGGGGAGGTTCGCTGGGTTTGCCCAGGGTGATGACCGTGATCATACCGGTGATGTCGATTGGAGCAGCCGAGGGGATATTTTCCCTGATCAGGATAACAAACAGGTACACCTGGCCGGGTATTGCGCTGCAACTGGCAACGGCCGGGGTTCTGGTGT
Source organism: Bacteroidota bacterium (assembly GCA_011049175.1). Taxonomy (GTDB): domain Bacteria; phylum Bacteroidota; class Bacteroidia; order Bacteroidales; family VadinHA17; genus HyVt-105. The sequence goes on from DSCJ01000129.1 coordinate 33,461, forward strand.
GGCAGTTAACGGCCTGGTACGACCATCCCACGGCGCGCGATGAGGAAACCGAACTGGTGTACAGGGCCTGTCAGTGGATGCAGAAAGAAGAATATTCCAGCCGGAAAATCTATTATTACAATCCGTTTGTATACTATTATCTGGGGATCAACCCCTGGGATCCTGACCGTTCCCGGGAAAAAGTTCCCGATCCGGAAAATCCGGGAAGAGGGATCGAAGAAGGAGAAATCGTGGTATGGGACAGTCATTTCGGACCCAACGAGGGAGGACTTCCTGCCGGAAACCTTGACCGAGACAGCAGCCTGATCCTGATCAGGGTATTTGAACCCGATCCGCCTTTTACGGTGTTGGGAAATGAACCCTATCAGATCAGGATCTATGTGAAAAAGAACAGTAATTTCCATGATAGGAACGGTTTGATACCTTCAGCAACGGAACAGCAATCAACCTATGACAAATCATAGAAAAGGCCGGATTTCTCTGATCACCCTGTGGTTACTTGTAGCCGTTACCGCCTGGTACGGAAAGAATCTGGCTCCCTGGGAAGATAACCGGCTGATCAATCACGACGTGGTATCGTACTATGCCTGGTTGCCGGCAGCCTGGATATACCAGGATGTGTATTTCGATTTTGTGCAGTCCCTTCCTCCTGATTTCGGGGGGAGGATATGGGTGCATCCCACGCCGGCAGGATATCACGCCCCCAAAATGACCATGGGCCTGGCATTGCTATGGACTCCGTTTTTTGCCGTGGCACACCTGGCAGCATCGGCGGGGATGGCTCCGGCAACGGGTTATTCCACCCCCTATGCGGTGGGTATTTTCATGGCGGCGTTGTTTTACCTGTTTCTCGGCCTCTGGTTCCTGAGGAAACTGCTGCTTGAGTTTTTCAGTGATACTGTATCAGCCCTGGTGACAGGTCTTGTATTGCTTGCAACCAATCTGATGTATTATGTGGTGAGTGAACCGGGCATGAGCCATGTGTACAGTTTTTTCCTGTTTGCTCTTTTCCTTTGGCTGGTTCATTGCTGGTGGGACAGGCCGGCATGGGAAACCAGTTTTTACCTGGGATTGACGGCCGGTTTGATTGTGCTTGTCAGGCCCGCCAATGGGGTTGTCCTGGTGGCTGCACTTCTGTGGAATATACGTTCCATCAGATCACTGAAGGAAAGATTCTCCGTGCTGTCTTCACAATGGCAACACCTGTTACTGGCTGCAGGAGCTGCCCTGGCAGTATGGATACCCCAGTTACTGTACTGGAAAGTAGTGGCAGGGGAATGGTTGTATTATTCATACGGGGAGGAAGGGTTCTTCTGGCTGAACCCCCATATTGTAAAGGGATTATTGAGCTGGAGGAAGGGATGGCTGATCTATACCCCCCTGATGTGGCTCATATTCCCGGGTCTGGTCCTTCTGTACAGGAAGCAGAGGGGACTATTTACTCCGGTGGCCGGTTTCCTTGTATTGCATCTGTATGTGACGTTCAGCTGGTGGTGCTGGTGGTATGGCGGCAGTTACGGAAGCCGTCCCATGATCGAGACCTATGCTTTGATGGTTTTTCCTCTGGGTGCAGTCCTTACCTGGGCGTCAAGGCAAAAAGTGTGGATCAAAACGGTGCTGGTTTTTGGGTTGGTATTTTTTACCTGGCTAAACCAGTTCCAGATGCGCCAGTACAGAACTTCGCTGTTACACTGGGACAGTATGAGTTTTCAGGCATACCGGGCCATTTTCGGCACCCTGCAATGGCCGGAGAATTATGAAGAACTCATTGACCCGCCCGATTATGACTCGGCTCTGAAAGGGTTCCCAGAGAAGTAAATATATTGCGGTTTCTGAGTAATACACATGAACTGACGGGATATATTTCTACCGTATCCACACAGGTTCCTGTGGGAACTTGCACGGTATCGGGCAGGAAATAAAAATCCTGGTTGGGCCCTATCCCTTCCCTGTGCACCGGTCTGAGCCAGGTATGATGCCATGAAACACGGTAATAGTTAATAGCAGGTTCATGCAGCCAGGATATGCCCAGATCAACCTTCAAACGTTTGTATTCTCCGGCTGTTTTTTCCAGAGTGCGGATCATACGTTTCACATCTGCATCTGCTTTCCAGTGACTGGTGTGGCTCAGGTTCACCGAAGGAAGAAAGAAAACCATCTGGAGGATGAGAAGGACGGCAGGAATCCAGGTGAGTTTCAGAATGCCCGGTTTCTGGCTGGCGATGAGGAACGTTGCCACTGCATTGAACAGGGGGATATAAAACAGGGCGGTACGATGCATGAAGCTTATGGTTCTGGTAATATGGAATACCAGTGTGTGGATTAAAATAACCCCGCCCAGGATCAGTGACAGAATGAAAAGGGGGTCTTTGATGATGGCTTTCTTTTTATGCCTGATCTTCCAAAGCTGCCGGGCAGTAAGGCCAGCCAGCAGTATAAATATTGACATGCCCGCCAGAATGCGGATATCCCCTGTCCCGAAGTAGGTTGTTTGACTGTTGATAAGGCTTTTCAGTGTGCCGCTCCAGAAACCCTGACCGGGAGTGAGGTAAAGCTCCTGCTGCCGGTTCATGTTCAGCAGAATGTTGCCGACGAGCCCGGCCACCAGCAAGCCGGCCATCCAGATTGCCACGAAACACAGTTTCTTTGTCCTGTCACCATGAAATCCTGTGAGAAAACAGCTTGCCAGGATCACGAGCTGCATGATCAGCACATACCACCAGGTAAACGAAGAAAGTACCGCCGCAGCGGAAAGAAACAGGCTGGCAAACAGGTCTCTTAGCAAAGCGCTACGGTAAAATTGAACAAAGAACCACAGGGATCCCAGGCCGGTACCCATCATCAAGCCATATCCGCGTGACAGGGAAAAAAACTCGGTGGGAAAGGGTTGAAGAACAAACATAGAAAAAACGGCCGCCTGCCACCAGGGATTTTTTACCTGTGCGGCAAAGAGGTATGAAAAGCAGAGGTAAATAGCATGTCCGGCCAGGGAAGGTATGCGGAGCGCCCATTCTCCCGGACCGGTCAGGGGAATCAACAGCTTGACCAGCACGGTATTTAGCCAATGGTTGTTTGCCGAACAGGTGTGGAAGTATAGCAGTTCATTCCAGGATTCTGGCACATGCCTCAGGAAGGTCAGGGCTTCATCATGGGTAATGGACAGGCTGGCTGCCCGGATAATACTGTATATCAGGAGGGCAAGTCCCAGCATTCCGGCAAACCGGACGGCAGGATTCATTTCTTTCAGCGCAAATCGGGCCATATTGCCTGTGGTCTTCCGTTCATACGGAAGAGATGTAGGTTATTTGCTGATGGGTTGTGCAAAGGCCTGTACATCTTTACCCGTGATCTCTTTGTCGCAGAGAATGATCAGTCGTTCGAGAACATTCCTGAATTCACGGATATTGCCGGTCCAGTTGATGTTCTGCAGGGCGGTAATGGCTTCCGGAGCAATGATTTTTTTCGGGATACCGTATTCACCGCAGATCTGCTCATTGAAATGCTCTGCCAGCAAGGGAATGTCGTCTTTTCTTTCGTTCAGTGAGGGAACGTGGATCAGGATGACACTGATGCGGTGATACAGATCTTCCCTGAACCGGTTCTCCTCAATTTCTTTCTTAATGTCTTTGTTGGTGGCGGCAATGATCCTTACATCCACGGGAATATCCTTATCGCTTCCCACCCGGTTTATCTTGTTTTCCTGCAGGGCTCTGAGCACCTTGGCCTGGGCCGACAGGCTCATGTCGCCAATCTCATCAAGAAACAGGGTTCCGCCGTTTGCCTGCTCGAATTTGCCGATGCGTTGTTTGATGGCCGAGGTAAATGAGCCTTTTTCATGACCGAACAGTTCGCTTTCAATCAGTTCGGAAGGAATGGCGGCGCAGTTTACTTCTACAAAAGGATGTTCGGCCCGGCGACTTTTTTCATGCAGCCAGCGTGCAACCAGTTCCTTGCCGGTTCCGCTTTCGCCCGTGATCAATACCCTGGCATCGGTAGGGGCTACCCGGTCGATCATTTCCAGGATCTTTTTGATGGCCGGTGATTCTCCTATGATATCATAGGTTTTGCTGACTTTCTTCTTCAGGGTGCGTGTTTCGCTGATCAGGGTTGACCGGTCGAGCGCATTTCGGATGGTGATCAGCAAACGGTTCAGGTCGAGGGGTTTTTCAATGAAATCATAGGCCCCTTTCTTAATGGCTTCTACCGCGGTGTCGATATTCCCGTGTCCGGAGATCATGATTACGGGCACATCGTTCGAAATGCCGAAAATTTCCTCGAGCACCTCGATGCCGTCCATATTGGGCATTTTGATATCGCACAGCACCACATCATACCGATTATTCCTGAATTTTTCAATTCCATCCTGACCGTCGGGCGACAGGTCCACCTCGTATTTTTCATATTCCAGCACATCCTTCAGGGTGTTGCGGATGCTCTTTTCATCGTCGATGACCAGTATTTTTGACATTTTCTCTTATTTTTCCATACACCCGTAAGGCCATTTCCCGCATAGGGCGGTTAAAACGGTATGAATCAGTTTTTATATCGCAACCATTTCCAGAGTTCTTTGTAGGAAACCTTCTTGCCGTACATCAGGATACCGGTGCGGTATATTTTTCCGGCCATCCAGGTAGTGAGAATAAACGTCATGACAAGCAGCAGCAGTGATGTTCCCAATTCCCATGCTGGCACACCGAAGGGTATCCTTGCCATCATAACGATGGGTGAGGTAAAAGGAATCAGGGAGAACCAGAAGGCAATGGAACTGTTGGGATTCTGAAAGGCATTCAGCATGACAAATAAACCGAGGATCATGGGAATGGTGATAGGCAGCATGAACTGCTGGGTGTCGGTTTCGTTGTCTACCGCCGAACCTACAATGGCAAAAAGAGAAGCATACAACAGGTATCCTCCCATAAAATAGGCTATAAAAGTGAGAATGATCAACCCCCATTCAACCGAATAGATCGATTCAATAAACCTCTGCGCCTCGGTCATCTGTATGGTAGACGATGCCTGTGCTGCGGCCGGAGCAGCCGACATGATACTCTGCCCCGACTGGATCTGTTCCATCATGTTGTCGGGCAGGAACATGCTCTGGGCTATGGAAACGATCACTCCCGTAAGTACCACCCACGAAACAAACTGGGTTAAACCCACCAGGGCAATACCAACGATTTTTCCAAGCATCAGCTGGAACGGTTTTACGCTGGAAACGATCACCTCCACAATACGGCTTGTCTTTTCCTCGATCACCCCCCGCATAACCTGGGCGCCGAACATAAAGGTGAACATGTAAATAAGGAATCCGCTGATGTAGGCAATGCCCATGGTAATACCGGTATTTGACTTTTTCACCTCGCCGGTATCGGAAACCTTGAAGGTTTGTATCTGTATACTGGTTTCCACCGATGCCAGTATTTCGTCCAGGTTACTGATATTATAGGTTTCCAGTTTCAGACGCTCAATTTCCTTTTCCAGGGCATTGGAAATATGCATGGTCACTTCCAGGGGCGGTTGCTGTTTGCACCAGAATTCAACGGAGCCGGGCACCAGTGCCTGTTTGGGTGATACGTACAGCACCCCGTAATAGCCCAGGTCAGAGAAAGTGGTTTTAAGCTCCTCCATACGGGCATCTTCCAGGTAATGGAATCTCATGGTTTTGGTGTCGGGTATCACACCGGTAAACAGGGAGGTACCTTCTTCCACTACGGCGATGTCTTTTTCCGTATCGTCTCCCTGGCTCATCATCCAGAAAGGGATGATCAGCATGGCGGCCATCAGCAAAGGAGCCAGCAGGGTCATGATAATAAATGATTTTTTCTTGACCCGGCTGAGGTATTCACGTTTTATTATCAGGATGATCTTGTTCATGATGGGTCAGATTTGGGGTTAGTTGGATTTCCGGTCTGTTTTTTTATTTTCTTCTTCCACCACCTGAATGAATATGTCGTTCATCGAGGGAAGTTTCTCGTTGAACGATATGATCTTCCCTCTGGTAAGCAGACTGGAAATGATTTCGTTGGTGGAGATCCCGTCAACAATTTCGATAAGCAGTCGCTGCGTCCCGTTAACAGGGGTATTTTCAATTATTTTGTACTGTGACGACAAGGTGAAGTCGAGCAGGTTGGGAGATCCTTCGAATATCACCTCGAACCGGTTGGTCCGGTATTCTTCCCTCACTTTGTCGATGGGCCCTTCCAGCAGGGTTCGCGACCGGTTGATCAGGGTGATGTGATTGCACAGCTCTTCCACGCTGCCCATATCGTGGGTGGAAAAAATGATGGTGGCTCCCTTCTTCTTCAGTTCCTGTATTTCCTGTTTCAGTATACGGGCATTAATGGGGTCAAAACCGCTGAAAGGCTCGTCGAAGATCAGGAGGGAAGGTTCATGCAGAATGGTTACGATGAACTGCAGTTTCTGCTGCATGCCTTTGGAGAGTTCTTCTACCTTTTTGTTCCACCAGGGTTGGATCTCAAATTTTTCAAACCAGTACCTGAGTTTCTTCACTGCCTCAGACCGTTTCATTCCCTTGAGCTGGGCCAGATACATGGCCTGTTCTCCCACCGTCATTTTTTTGTACAATCCCCGTTCTTCCGGAAGGTATCCGATATCAAAAACATCATCCGCCTTCAGTTTTCTGTTTTTGAATTCGACCTCCCCTTCATCGGGGGCTGTGATCTGGTTAATGATCCGAAGCAGAGTGGTTTTTCCTGCGCCGTTGGGCCCGAGCAGCCCATAAATGGCTCCTTCCGGAACATGAATGCTGACCTTGTCCAGGGCCAGGTGGTTGGAAAATTGTTTGACAATATTCCGGGCCTTCAGGATATCCATAATAAGTTAGTTTGTTAGTTACGAAGTTGTGAAGATAATATCTTCATTGATTACCGGGAAGAAAATCATTCAAAATATCCACGCATTCTGTCGAAGAAACTTCTGTCTTCCCGGTTTGGCCGGGGAGTGAAGCTGTCTGACTGTTTCCATTTTTCAATGATCCGTGCTTCCTCACGTGTTACCTCCCGGGGAATATACACATTGATGTGAACCAGCAGGTCGCCTTTCCGGTATCCGTTTACGTCGGGGAGTCCTTTGCCCCTGATGCGCAGGATTTTCCCAGGCTGTGTGCCGGCCTCGATTTTGATTTTGACTTTCCCGTCAACCGTTGGGATTTCAGCCTGGGTCCCCAGAATGGCCTGAGGGACGCTTAAATACAGATTGAAAATCAGGTCGTTCCCGTCACGTATCAGTTCGGGGTGCTTTTCCTCTTCAATGACCACGAGCAGGTCGCCGTTCATTCCTCCGCGCCTGGCGGCATTTCCCTTTCCTGAAACGTTCAGTTGCATGCCTTCACCCACGCCTGCCGGAATGGTGATGCGCACCACTTCTTCTCCTTTGATGATTCCTTCTCCGGCACATTTGGGACATTTTTTCGAAATGGTTTTTCCTTCGCCACCGCAATTGGGACATGTGGTGGTGGTTTGCATCTGGCCCAGAAAGGTGTTGGTGATGCGGGTAACCTGGCCTGTGCCGTGGCAAGTGGGGCAGGTGGCGTAAGAGGATCCCTGTGCCCCGGAACCGTCACAGGCATCGCAGGCAACGTATTTGTTCAGCTTCAGTTTCTTTTCAACACCGGTGGCAATTTCCTGCATGGTGAGTTTGACTTTCACCCGCAGGTTGCTTCCCTTGTTCACACGGCTTGAACGGCGGCGGCTGCCGAATCCTCCGAAACCGCCGAACCCTGTACCGAAAATATCCCCGAAGTGCTCGAAAATGTCGTCAATGGTCATCCCTCCCGAACCGAAACCTCCGCCTGCAGCTCCTCCTATACCGGAGTGACCATATCGGTCATACCGGGCACGTTTTTCGTCGTTGCTCAGTACCTCATACGCTTCGGCCGCTTCCTTGAATTTTTCTTCAGCACGGGCATCACCGGGATTCTTATCGGGGTGATATTTCAGCGCCTGTTTGCGGTACGCTTTCTTGATCTCTTCCTTGCTCGCGTTTTTCGAAACCTCCAGTACCTCGTAATAATCCCTTTTTGCCATTGCATTTTAAATTACTCCGGCAGATTCTGTTTCTGCCGCCTGTTTTCTTTCGCGGGTATGTAATTATTCGCCAACCACTACCTTGGAATACCTGATCACCTTGTCGTTCATGATATATCCCTTCTGTACCACATCCACCACTTTCCCTTTCAGTTTTTCATCGGGAGCAGGGATTTTGGTAACAGCTTCGTGATAATCGGTATTGAAATCCTGGTGCAGGGCTTCGATTTCATTCACACCCCGTATCTTCAGAAAATCTTTTAATTTCTGGTAAATCAGCTCAATGCCTGTTTTTATTGACTCCACGTCTTTGGCGTCCCGTATCAGTTCCCTGGCCCGGTCAAAATCGTCCATCACCTGGAGGAAATGAACCAGGATATCTTCCCCGGCGGTTTTTGTCAGTTCCATTTTTTCCCGCAGGGTCCTTTTTCTGTAATTGTCGAATTCGGCCGATAACCTGAGGTATTTATCGTGCAAATCGGCCAGTTTTTCTTCCACTGAAGGTTCCTTTTCCTTTTTGGCTTCCGGTTTTTCTGCCACTTCTTTTTCACCACTGGTTACTGTTCCGGTGGTTTCATTTTCTTCCTGAACCTTCTTTTCGCCTGCCGGTTTCTGCCCCTTGCTTTGCTTCTTCATCTGATCTTCCTGCTCTATGTTTGTTTTCTTTTTTGTCATCTTCACCCGGTTTGATTTATGGTTTGACATCATGAAAAGCCACATGCATTGAGCAAAGATTTTGCCAATTATGTCCTGTCGGACAAATTGGCATGATCTGTTTTCGCCTTATTCAGGTATTGTGTTTTTTTAAGGTGTCATTCTATTCTGCGAATGTCGGCGCCCAGTTTCTGCAAGCGGGTATCGATAGACTGGTATCCCCGGTCAATCTGGTCGATGTTGTCAATTACACTGGTCCCTTTTGCCGAAAGGGCCGCTATCAGGAGGGCCACGCCGGCGCGGATATCGGGTGAGGCCATGCGGGTGGCCCGTAGCTGGATCTCATGGTTTAATCCTATGACGGTGGCCCGGTGCGGATCACACAGAATAATCTGGGCTCCCATATCAATGAGCTTGTCAACGAAAAACAGGCGGCTTTCAAACATTTTCTGGTGGATCAGGACACTTCCCTTCGCCTGGGTGGCTACTACCAGGAATACACTCAGCAGGTCGGGGGTAAGGCCGGGCCATATGGCATCGGAAATGGTCATGATCGATCCGTCAATGAATGTTTCAATGGTATAATTTTCCTGGGCGGGAATATGGATATCGTCGCCCTGCCTGTTCAGTTGTATGCCCAGGCGCCGGAAAGAATCGGGAATGATGCCCAGGTTTTCGTACGATACATTTTTTATGGTGATCTCTGACCGGGTCATGGCGGCCATGCCGATAAAACTCCCCACTTCAATCATATCGGGCAGCACAGTATGTTCGCAGCCGCCCAGGGAATCCACTCCCTGAATGGTAAGCAGGTTCGATCCGATCCCGGTAATCAGGGCGCCCATGCGGGTCAGCATGCGGCAAAGTTGCTGAATATATGGTTCGCAGGCGGCATTATAGATGGTGGTGGTTCCCGGAGTAAGCACAGCAGCCATGATAAGGTTGGCTGTGCCGGTAACCGAGGCTTCATCCAGGTGCATGTATGTCCCCTTCAGGTTTTTGCCTGAAACCAGGTAAATGTCTTCCTCCTGCCTGTAATCAAAAATGGCGCCCAGCTTCTGAAACCCGTTGAGGTGTGTGTCGATCCTGCGGCGTCCGATCTTGTCTCCCCCCGGCCTGGGGATTCTGGCCACTCCGAAACGTGCCAGCAGGGGGCCCAGAATCATGACCGACCCGCGCAGGCTGGCACTTTTTGTCACACAATCTTCACTTGCCAGATAATCCAGATTGACTTCATGGGCCCGGAAAACCCATGTCCCCGGTGCGGTTTGCCTTGACTCCACTCCCATGCATGTCAGCAGGTCGATAAGCATGACCACATCCCTGATGTCGGGAATATTATGAATGGTGATCTCCTCGGGGGTAAGCAGGGTGGCACAGATCACCTGGAGGGCTTCGTTTTTAGCCCCCTGGGGTGTGATCGATCCATGTAAGCGTTTACCCCCCGTGACTTCGAATCTGCTCATAGGGGAAGGATATAGTTCATCATACTAAGAGTGACTGCCTTTTCTCTGCTGGCCCCTCTTTTTCCGTGATCCCTTGACGGGAAATATCTCCCTGGGTTCACTTAACCGGGTGTTTTCACTCACTTTCAGTTTCCCTCCCGACAGGGTTTCCAGGTCCTTGAAAATGATCTCGTCGGTCACCTGGTTCCTGTTCCAGGTGAGATAAGATTTTTTCATGTGATTGGCAATCATCGTGACAAGAGCCTGTTTTTCCTGTCCCTCCTCCATGGCAATGGCCGCCTCGATCAGCTGCTCAGTGATGCGGCCGTAATGCATGTATTTGATATTATGTGTGTTATATTCAACCGGATCGGGTTTCTGGTAGAATTTTTCCCTAGGTGGAATGGGGTAGGGTGAATCGATGTCCAGTTTGAAATCCGACATGATAAACAGGTGATCCCACAGTTTGTGCCTGACATCCCCCTGATCGCGCAAACCGGGATTCACTTGTCCCATGATTTGTATGATGGTCCGGGCTGCCCGGTTCCTTTCCTCGCGGTCCTCAATGGTGCAGGCATAATCAACCATTTCCTGGATATTACGACCGTATTCGGGAAGTACCATTTTCTTTCTTGATGTATTATAATCCATTGTGTGTAACAATTTTCTGCAAAGCTACATTATTTCGCCGATCATACCAACTGCCCGTGGTATTATCCAATGATTTTTAGTCTGGCAAACTTCAGGAGTAGTTGTTTTTTCCCGTGATCGGTGAAGAATACCGTTGCTTTAACATCGGGTGGGACCCCTTCCACCTCCTGAACCTCTCCCTTTCCAAAACGGGGATGTTCCACCAGCATTCCGGCTTTGACCGGCGGAATATCATCGGGCCGGGAAAAATTACCGGTGGCGGGGGCCGGGGTCTTTGTCCTGACCCATTTTTTACCTGTCAATTCACTTCTATTGCTCAGTGGGCGGCTGGTTTTCGGTTCAGGCCTGCGGTGTTCATGCAAAAAGGGTCTTTCCGTATAGCTTACAGGCCGGCCTGCATCTTCGGGCAGGATGATATACTGTTCATCCAGTTCCGTGATGAAGCGGCTGGGGTTGCAAACCGAAGGTGTTCCCCAGCGAAAGCGCGTGCCTGCATAACTGATGTGTACTTTCTTGCGGGCCCGGGTCAGGGCCACGTAAAACAAGCGCCGTTCCTCCTCCAGTTCCCGCTGGGTGGAAACCGACATGTGGGAGGGGAAAAGATCCTCTTCCATGCCGGCAATAAATACGTAATCGAATTCCAGCCCCTTGGCCGAATGGACCGTCATGATCTTTACCCGGTTGTGCTCTTCAGCCGGTTCGGTGTCCAGGTCGGTAAGCAGGGAAACGTTTTCCAGGTAATTTTCCAGCAGGGCGGGTTGCCCTTCTTTTTCGGCCGCTTCGACAAATTCCCTGATTCCGTTAAGCAGTTCCTGCAGGTTTTCATACCGGCTGAATTCCTCCGGAGAGTCGTAATGATACAACTCTTTCAGTATTCCTGTTTCCGTAGCGATTTCCATGGCCAGTTCATAGGCGCCGGCTTTCTGTTTTTTCCCCATAAAGGAACGGATCATGCCGGTAAATGCCTCTATTTTTCCTGTGATCCCCCGGTTCAGCCCGGCTTCATTGATGGTGCCGGTAGTGATCACTTTCCAGACGGGGATCTCGTGCTTATTGGAAAGTGTGATAAGCCTGTCGAGGGTTGTTTTGCCAATCCCCCTGGCCGGATAATTGATAACACGTTTCAGGGCTTCGTCGTCGGCAGGATTGGATACCAGCCTGAAATAGGCCAGCAGGTCTTTGATCTCTTTACGCTGGTAAAAGGATACGGCTCCGTACACCCGGTAAGGGATGTTCTTTTTGCGGAGGGTTTCTTCAAAAATTCTCGATTGTGCGTTGGTTCGGTACAGAATGGCAAATTCGCTGTAAGGGGTTTTTGTTTCGTAATGAATATCCTGAATGGCATTGGCCACAACAAAACCTTCTTCCGTATCGGTGAGGGTTCTGACCACAGTGATCTTTTCCCCCGGCTCGTTCCGGGAAAAAATCGTTTTTCTGATCTGGTCGCGGTTCCTGGCAATCAAACTGTTGGCCACGTTCACAATGTTCTGGGTTGAACGGTAATTCTGTTCCAGTTTGAACAGGCGGTAACCTGGGTAATCATTTTTAAAATGCAAAATGTTTTCGATCCTTGCCCCCCGGAATGAATAAATGCTCTGGGCATCATCGCCCACCACACATACGTTTTTGTGCTTTTCTCCCAGCTTCTTCACAATGGCATACTGCACGTAGTTGGTATCCTGGTATTCGTCTACCAGAATGTACCGGAACTGATCCTGGTATTTGCGGAGGATCTCCGGGAAGTCCCTCAGGAGGATGTAGGTATTGACCAGCAGATCGTCGAAATCCATGGCTCCGGCCTTGAAGCACCGGGCTGCATACCGTTTGTATATTTCGGCTACCCAGGGCCGCCCCCGGTTAAGGTCGGTTTCGGTAATCCGCGGATCACCTGCATACATGGGAGCGGTAATCAGGTTGTTCTTGGCCGAGGAAATTCTGCCCAGCACCTCGGCAGGTTTGTAAACCTTCTCGTCCAGGTTCAGTTCCCGGATAATCTCCTTGATGAGGTTTTTCGAATCCTGGGTGTCGTAAATGGAATAATTGGCAGGGTAACCCAGTGCCTGCGATTCCATCCGCAGGATACGGGCAAAAATGGAATGGAAAGTACCCATCCACAGATACCGGGCAGTGGCTTCTCCCACAATGCGGATAATCCTTTCCTTCATTTCGTTTGCTGCGCGGTTGGTAAAGGTCAGGGCAAGAATGGTATGGGCCGGGGTCCCATTCACAAGCAGATGCGCCACCCGGTAGGTCAGCACCCTGGTTTTTCCCGAACCGGCCCCGGCAATGACCAGAGCGGGCCCTTCGGTGTTTACAACCGCTTCCCTTTGCGAGGGGTTCAATTCCTTCAGATATTCCATACCAGGATTTCAAAAAATGCAGGGATCAAAGTTAGTAATTGGTGCGAAAAGGAGGGAGAACGTGCGGACCAACTTGCCCATGAGTTTTCAACAGGGGAGAGCGGTATTTAGGCCCGGCCGGCCACAGTCAGCCGATTTAGGTGAATCATAATAAATGAATATATTTGGAGTTTATAGATACATAGTGGCCGGCCAACAGGGTATGATGTACAGACCGCTTGTTTTCAGATGTGCAGTGATCGTGCTGCTGATTTTCGGAATCGGGGCAGATCCGGCGGCGGGGCAGATCGTCTCTCCCGGTGCCGGCAGCCGCCTGCTCACCGATTATCCCGTGTTTACCGGCCGGGTCGATACCATTTACGTATTTTGCAGCCCCGATGGGGCGGGTAATCCGGTAACGGGCTCGCTCACCGCCCTGCCCGAACATGGCACACCGGGATGGGATTTCGAGTGGAGCCGGCTCGATACGGTAACTTTTGCATGGGATCCGTTTCTGACTGAAACGGGACAACCCTCCTCCACCGTTACAGGATTGAATACTGGGGGGTACCGTGTGCGGGTTACCGACGGGGGAGGTACACACCGGTATTATTACGCCTGGTTGTATGTACGCCACCTGGAAGTAACGGCAGGAATCAAGAACCTCACCTGCCTGCAGTTTGCCATCGAAGGCAGTATTGACAGCGATGTATTCCGTTATTTCGATCCTTCCGACCAGTCGGCCATAATATTGCCCAATGATGTGGATTTTGTCTGGAGTTCCGATCCGCCCATCGGTTACCTGGGAAGTATTCCGGTGCTCGACCCTCTGATATGGCCGCCTCCAACCGTGGATACCGAATTCTTTCTCACGGCGACCGATGAAACGGGTTGCCAGCAACAGGCCGGTTTCTTCTTCGAAACCATTTTCCCCAGGGCCGAGTTTTCTGTGGATTATGAGCTGGATGCCCAGAACCGGCGATCGGCCCCGCTGGATGTTTATTTCACGAACCATTCGGAAAATGCCGTGATGTACGAATGGGATTTCGGCGACGGAAGCGACACGGTGTCCATTGACCCCCTGCTTCCTGCCATGCATACCTACCGTAACGATCCGGAAGTGGATCCGGGATATCCGTCGGAATATACCGTTACCCTGGTGGTTGCCAGCGAGGAATCATGCCAGGATTCCATGAAAGTGACCGTGGTGGTGGATCCCTCGGTGCTGGATGTCCCCAACGTTTTTACACCCAATGACGATACCCACAACGACTATTTCAAAATAGACCACGTTTCCCTCCGCGTTCTGCAAATGCAGGTGTTCAACAGAAACGGCAGAAAAGTGTATGAATTTTCCGGCGACAGCGGGGCATTGCGTGAATGGCCAGGCTGGGACGGGAAAATACGCGGTTCCAACCAGTATGCCAGTCCGGGAGTGTACCTGTATGTTATCAAGGCTTTCGGTTGGGACGGGCAGGTATATAATCAACAGGGAATGGTCTACCTTCTCAGATAGACCTTCCCTGGTGTTTTCCGCTAGCCGGCATTTACCGGGTGGAAACCTTCAGTGAATATTCTCCGGTTGCCTTTACGGCTTTGATCTCCATGGTCCAGGTGCCTATGTATTCTTCATGCACCACGGGGGTTTCCTTCTTTTCCTTTTTTTCCGTTTTTTCAGTTTCTTTTTCCTCTTTCCCGCTCACTACAATGTACATTTGCCTGAGAGTCGGTTCCTCAACAATGGTAATTGATTTGGTCCACTGCACTCTGGCCGAGGGATCGATCACCAGTTGCTGCACTTTCTTGCCTGAAGGATCTTTTATCGTAATTTGTATCTCTCCCTGTTCGCAGGAACCCGATAATGAGATGGACATAAATTTCTGGTCTTTTTCCACCACAAAGCTGGATGTTTTGGTCAGGCTTTCTTCATTGAAACGTTTGCTCAGCATGAGCGAACTGGATGCCCTGTTCTGAAGACCGGCGAACGTCATCATTTCCGGGGCTGAGGGTATGCGGTGGTATATGTTTTCCACGGATTCCCTTAGTTCTTCCATATCAATCTGTGGCTTCCATGTGGCAGAAGGAGCAACGACAATGGTTTCCTTTTTTTCTTCTTTTTTCACTTCATCCTGCTTCTGGGCAAAGGCGGCTGCCGGAAGGACCTGGAACAGGAGGAGCGTGGCAATCCATTTTGTTCTCATGGCATACATTATTTTAATGGTGAATGATGAATTCGAATTTGTACAACAAAGATAAGTGTCGCAGTCCCCTGAATGTGTTAATGGAGGGTTAACGGGTTGTTAATCCCGTTTACCGAAACACAAAATGGTTAACTTTAACAAAAAAATCAGGTGAAGCCGCAACCCCTCATCGTATTTTCCTTCCTGGGCATGGTGCTTCTGGCAGTGATCCAGTTTTATTTTGTAAGGGAAGTATACCTGCTGAAAAGCCGGGAATTCGATCTGCAAAGGCAGTTCACCATTGACCAGGCACTGGAAGAACTGGACAACCGGTACGGTCAAACCGGTTTTGATTCCGTATTCTATGCCATGGAGCCCGTTGCCTATGAATGGTATATTATGTGCGACACAGCTTCCATTTCCGGGCTTCCTGAAGTATACAACCAGATCCTCAGCGAGGCGGGTTTTCTGATCCGGACCCGGGAGAATTTCACCCCGGTGCTGAGCATTTTTCTGGCCAGGCAAAATCAGGAAACAGATTTTCACCTGGGATACATTATTCGTGAATTTTCTCTTCTGGGGGAAGGAAATCAGCCCGGTTTCGAGCTGCCTGTGGCAGGAGACAAGCCGGGAACAGCATTCGGGAACACCTCGCCCGGGCTGTATGTCAATACTTTCCGGGCTGAAGGCAACCGTTTTCGCATTGCTTTTGATTTTTTCGTCGATTTTACATATAAAAGGAAGATCATCTACCGGAGCATGATGGCATATTTTCTGCTGGGGGTGTTCAGCATACTGGCGGTGGGGCTGATTTTCATCATTACCATCAGGCACTGGCATAAACAGAAGAAATTATCTGACCTGAAGACCGAGTTCATTAACCGCATTACGCATGACCTGAAAACACCCCTTGCCACCATTGCGGTAGCATCGGAAAGTCTTCTCGATAAGCAGGTCATGACCGATCCGGCCAGGGTCAGAAGCCTGTCTGAAGTTATATTCCGGCAGAACCGCTATCTATCAGGTCGTATCAATCAGGTGCTTGATATAAGCTTTCAGGAACATGCTGGTATCAGGCTGAATAACAGGGAGATAATAGCGGACGAATTTCTGGCTGATCTGGTGACCGATTTCCGGAAACAGTATGAAGGGAAGGATGTGGTTGTGGAGAAAGAGAATCTGGTACGGGAACGGAAGCTGGTGGCCGATCCGGTAATGCTTGCCACCGTGATCAATAACCTGCTTGACAATGCCGTGAAATACGGAGGCGAAAAGCCGGTGGTAAGGGTCAGGTCGTGGTGGAACGAGGGGTGGTATATTTCAGTGAGTGACAATGGTCCGGGGATGGATGCCGATGAACGGCGGCAGGTTTTTGGAAAGTTCTACCGGGGGAGTGCGGGTCGTGCCAGCGGTTCGGAAGGGTTGGGTCTGGGGCTGTATCAGGCCAAACAGCTGGTGGAGGCCCATGGAGGCAGTATCACCGTCAGGAGCCGGCCGGGAAAAGGAAGTACCTTTATAATATATATACCACAAATACCACCGACCCATGAAAATTCTGCTGGTGGAAGATGAGCACGACCTGGGGCATGTGCTTACGGAATACCTGCGACTGAAGGATTTTGAGGTGCTCTGGACAGAAAGCGGGGAAGAAGCCCTGGAGGCGGATCCTGAAATGCGCTACGACCTTTGCCTGCTCGATATCATGCTACCGGGGATGGACGGTTTCGAACTCAGCCGGAGGATCAGGCAGTTGAAGCCCGACATGCCGCTGATGTTCCTGACGGCCAAGACTCTGAAGGAAGACAGGATCAGGGGGCTGGCCCTGGGGGCGGATGACTATATCTGCAAACCCTTTGAGGTAGATGAGCTGGTGCTGCGTATCAGGAATGTGTTGCGACGCAGCCATGCTGTGCCGGCAGAAAAGATCGCGCTGGGCTCGGCCACCGTGTCGTTTGACGAAATGACCCTGGCCGCAGGCGGCAAAATCTTCCGGCTGACCGTGAGGGAAAACGAGCTGCTCAGGTACCTGTGGCAACACAGGAACCAGGTAGTGGAGCGGGAGAAAATCCTGACCGACCTGTGGGGGGAGAACGATTACTTTATGGGCCGCAGCATGGATGTTTTTATCAGCCGTCTGAGAAAATATCTGAAAACTGTCAGGGAGGCTGAGATTGCAACCATCCGGGGAAAGGGACTGATGCTGAGGATTAGGGAATTATCTACGTAGGCAACTGGCTATGTACTAATATATGGTGTGCCCATTTTTAATTTTTTCAATTCAGCAAGTGCATTTACAACACTTAATGACAGCCAGAACCATAATTTAACCTTCTCGCTTTCTTTGATTTGAT
>DSCJ01000128.1 GCA_011049175.1 Bacteroidota bacterium
AAGAAAGCGAGAAGGTTAAATTATGGTTCTGGCTGTCATTAAGTGTTGTAAATGCACTTGCTGAATTGAAAAAATTAAAAATGGGCACACCATATATTAGTACATAGCCAGACAACTACGTAGATATCTACGTAGTTGTCTACGTAGATGTGTTTTGTTCACCAGCATCCGGCCTTTCATTTCCCTGAGTACAGGTTTTCACTCGAACCAAAATGACGAAACCGCGAAACCAATAAACTCCCTTCCATCCCTACTTCACCAGGCGCGAAATCGCCTTAAAGGCGTCGGTTCCTGATACCCGGGCCAGTTCAAAAAGGATGGATTCGGTTGTGGTGAGCAGCACTTTTTCCTGTATCATGCGCCGGAGGGCAATGTCCCGGTCCCCTTCCTTTCTCGAGCCCACACAATCGGTAACCACCACCGGCTGGTATCCGTTGGCCAGCAGGTCGAGGGCGGTTTGCAGCACGCATACATGGGCTTCGATGCCGGCAATCATCACAAACCGTTTTGACATCAGGTTCAGCTTTTCTGCAAAACGGGGCTCGTCGCAGCAGCTGAAGGCGGTTTTTTCGATGAATTCGTCTGTTTCCAGCCATTTTTTTACCGGTTCAACGGTACCGCCCAGCCCTTTCGGATACTGTTCGGTTACGGTGAGGGGTACCTTCAGGATCTGCAATCCACGGATCAGCAAAATCGTATTCCGCTCAAGGACTTCATGGTTGTGTATGTGGGGCAGCAACCGTTCCTGGATATCGACGATCAGCCCCAGGCTGTGTTCCCGGGTTATTCTCATGGCAGGTAATTTTTTTCAGGTTTGGGTTCGGGGTGTGGCATTTCTCGACTTGTGGCCCAGATACCCTCCGTGGTGGCGCTTAGCGTATTCGGCGGCCGTAAACCCGATCTTTTCCATCATCATGACTACCAGGACGTCGCCTATAACGGTCATTACGGTGGTGGAAGTGGTGGGGGTCAGGCCCAGGGGGCAGACCTCGGGTGGGTTGCCTGTGAACAGCGTGATGTCGGCTTCCGAAGGGAGGGTGCTGTTGGGATTTCCTGTGATCACAATGAGGGGGAGCCCCGAAAAAAGCCGTCGGGACAGGCTTACCAGTTCGATAATCTCGCGGGTTTTTCCCGAGTTGGAGATGAGCAGGAGCACATCGTTGGGCTGGATCACTCCCAGATCGCCGTGCTGGGCATCGCTGGGATGCAAGAAAACGGCCGGAGTGCCGGTAGAGCTGAAGGTAGTGGCCATGTTCTGGGCTATCTGCCCTGCCTTGCCCATTCCGCTGGCCACCAGCTTTCCGCCCTGGCGGTGAACTTTCTCGTAGATCAGATCGACCGCTTTCACAAAGTCGCCGTTCACGGGAATGTTGCTGATGGCAGCAGCTTCCTGATCCAGTATGCGGCGTATTTTTTCGGTATGGTTGTTCAACGGGTCCATTTATCAAAGATTGTCTGACCCAAATGTATCAAATTTTCGGGAGTTGGCGGAAAATGTGGGAGGGAATGTGAGGGGGGTGTTATGCGGTAGTCATACGGTGGTCATGTGGTGGTCATACGGTGGTCGTGCGTTGGTTATACGGTGGTTATACGGTGGTCATATGATGGTTCTGCAGTGGGGATGGCCTATTTGGGTATGTTCGGGGTATGTTCAAAAAAGTGTGTCATTTCCTTTCATTATCCCTCCCGCATGACCATGGCTTATTTTTCTTCCATAAGCTTCTCCACCAAAGCTTCCAGCATGCTGATCCTTTCCGCCTGGGCTTCGATCTGTGCCTGCTGTTCCTTGACGGCTTCCACCAGCAGGGCGGGCAGCTTGTTATAATTCACTGCCTTGTACCCGTCGGCTCCGGTTTCCACCAGTTCAGGCACCACCTGTTCCACATCCTGGGCAATCAGTCCGATGTGTTTTCCTTCGCTGAAATGTTTACCGGGAAAGCCTTCCCGGTTCCATTCATACCTTACCCCCTGCAGGAGGGAAACCTGTTCCAGGGCATGGTCCAGCGATTCCACGGAGGTTTTGAAACGGATATCCGATCCGGTGATCAATTCTTCGCTGATTCTGAGATTTCCGTTAATATCCATGGCAATCCCCTCCACGGGTTCTTTCAGAACGCCCACGAAGGCATTGAAGCGCAGCAAGTCCATGTTAAAATCACCCCATACAAGGGTTTTTGTCGGATCGGATTCGGAGTTGTCAATGTATAGTTTATTGGAACCTGTTTCTCCCCTTCCGGCTTCGGGGCCCAGGAAAATATTTCCCGATCCGTTATTGGACAGGCCGGCATGTTGCCCGATAAAAATGTTGTTGCTCCCTTCCTTCACGGAATAACCGGCCTGGTAACCGATCAGTATGTTGTTCAAGCCAACTTCAAGATTCCGGCCGCTTTGATGACCAATCAGATAATTGTCGCGCGTAAGCTGCATCAGGGGTTCGGCGTTTGTCTTGGCAGGAGTAAAACCACCCACGGCGAAACCTCCCTTGCTGGCTTTTCCCTGGGGGTTTTCCACGTAAATACGCACACTGTCGGGTGTGATCCGAAGGAACTCATTGGTTTCTCCCTTGGCCGGGTTGAACCCACCCACGGCGAAACCTCCCTTGGTGCCTTTGACCCAGTCGTCCTGCACCCAGATCCGCACCCCTTCATTGTATACAGAGAAAACCGGCTGGCCGTCATTCCGTTTAACCTCAAAAAGGGGATCATCGTCCTGTGCCCCGGGGTTTCCCAGCACTTCCAGCTTGCCGGCAGGGGTTTCCGTACCGATCCCCACACTGAGCGGAGTGGAAACGTTTTCTCCCTGGGCCGACCATATCTCAGACAGGGGTGTGTTTCCTGCCTCCCTGGCGTACAGGGCATAGGGCACTGACACCAGCTCGGTGGTTCCCAGTTCGGTAAAGCCGCTGCCGGTGTTTACCTGTACCTGAAGAAAATGCGGGGCCGTTCCCCATTCAATATGTGCGAATTCAGCCAGGGAGCCTCCTGTGCGTTTTTCAGTCTGCCCTATCTGCACACTCACCAGGCCCTGGGGACCGGTAAGCAGGTTATGGTCTTCCTGCCACAGCAGCAGCCCCCCGGGGGTTTCGCTGTGAATGCCGAGACGCAGGGTGACCTCTGTTTCGGCCAGGGGGTTGCCCGCGGCATCCCTCACTACTGCCTGGTACCCCAGCAGGTGGGGTGCCTGGGCGAAAAGAGGGTATGATAACAGGAATAACCCGGTGATGATCACGGATAGTATCCGGGGTTTTCCGGATGATTTCGGCGAATGATTCAATCCTGTTTTCATGATGCAGATTTTTAGATGATTTGAAAACTAAATTTACGCCATCGTTCAG
This sequence comes from Bacteroidota bacterium, assembly GCA_011049175.1. Taxonomy (GTDB): domain Bacteria; phylum Bacteroidota; class Bacteroidia; order Bacteroidales; family VadinHA17; genus HyVt-105. Next base: position 3,335 of record DSCJ01000128.1, read on the forward strand.
TGAAAGTCAAATGATTGATGCCTGAGCCGTGTCTCTTTAACGAAAAGAAAAGAAAAAACGGCACCGTAAGATGCCGTTCTTCAGAATATCTCAAGTTTATTATTGTTTCAGCAGTTCAACCTCCAGTTTGAGCTCTTCGATTTGTTTCTGTTGTTCCTTGATGGCTTCGATTAGCACGGCTGTAAGTTTTGAATAGTCGACGGATTTGAAACCATCCGGACCCTCGTGTACCAGTTCGGGAAATACTTTTTCAACATCCTGGGCAATGACCCCAATCTGTTTTCCTTCGGGCATACCCATGGTTTCCTGATATTCAGGTTTCCATTCATAATATACTCCATTCACCTGGTTTAATTTATCCAGGGCATTTTCAAACTGACGGATATTGGTTTTCAGGTGAACATCTGAACCGGACCATGTTCCGGAAGAACACCAGGTGGGGCCGTAAACGACAAGTCCATATGTATCATCATCGTCCATGCCTATGGTTAGGCCAAAATATTGATTAATTCCATAATTAATTGAAGAATTTGCATTTATCCTTAATCGATTGAGATTAAAATCACCGTAAATTAATGCATTATTATAATTGTCAGTGCCTGTATAACTTGTTTCAATCACCAGTTTGTCACTGCCGGTTTGATTTTTTCCTGCCCCGTAACCGATGTATACATTTCGGCTTCCGTTACCGCTGGCATTTCCGGCATCTTCTCCCAGGTAAACGTTATAGGACCCGGTGATGGGACTTGCAGATAAGAAATCCTGTGCCCCGACAATGACATTATGGGCTGCCCCGGCGCTTTTGTATCCCGTATGATATCCGATAAAAACATTTTCAGTACCTGTTGCTGCTACAAAAGGTGAATCATTGGATCCACCTGCAGAACCGCCGATGGCCACATTATCTGCTCCGGTGGTGAAAGCACGTCCGGCTCCTGAACCAAGAAAAACATTCTGCCGGCCTGTTACGTGCAACCCGGCTTCGAATCCCAGAAAAGTTCCACCCTGCCAGTCACTTAAAGCGTGTCCGGCCATGTAGCCCACAGCGGTGTTGTAACTTGATGCTCCGCTGGAGTATCCGGCCTGGTATCCCAGAAAGGTGTTGTAATCACCGGAGGTATTGTTATACCCTGATTCACGGCCGACGAATACATTGTAATTTCCTGTGGTGTTATTGTAACCTGTTTCATAACCGATCATTACGTTACTGGAGCCAGTGGTATTTGAGGCTCCCGACCGTCCGGCCTGGTACCCCAGGTAGGTGTTGTAGCTTCCCTGGCTATTGAAACCGGAATAGTAACCCAGAAAGGCATTGTACGAACCTTCCTGGTTATTGAACCCTGCATTTTGGCCTACGTAGGCATTGCTTACACCGGTTGTGTTGTAATATCCTGCCTGGAAACCGAAAAAGGCATTGTCGTTCCCTTCGGTATTGCTTCGGCCTGCCCGGTAACCCATAAATGTGTTACGCAGGCCAATGGTGTTGCTTTCTCCTGCCAGGTACCCGATAAATGTGTTGAAGTAACCTGTGGTGTTGGAGGTCCCGCTGTTTTCACCAATAAAAATATTCCGGTAGCCGGTTGTGTTTTTATTTCCGCTATTGATCCCGATGAAGATATTGGAGTACCCGCTGGTATTGCTGTATCCGGCTTCATTGCCCAGGAACACGTTATGGCTGGCGCCGAGGTTGGAATAGCCTGCCCTGTATCCCATGAAAATGTTGTTCGAGCCGGTGGTGTTTGCGAACCCGGCATTGTACCCGAAGAAGGTGTTGTAGATTCCCGTGGTGGAGGTTCCGCTTTCGTGGCCGATAAAATAATTGTCCTTGTTCAGGTACATCAGGTCGGTGGGGGTGGCTTTTCCGGGATTGAACCCGCCCACGGCGAATCCTCCCTTGGAGCCTTTGGCAATGGATTCGTCAATGTATACCCGCACGCTGTCGGGGGTGACCCGGAAATATTCGTTGGTCACTCCCTTGGAAGGGTTGAACCCGCCCACGGCGAATCCCCCCTTGGAGCCTTTCACGGGGGAGTCGTCCACATACGCTCGGATGCCTTCGTTGTATACGGCAAAAACGGTTTGCCCGTCGGCTCTTCTCACTTCGAACAGAGGTTCTTCCGGATCGGTTCCGTAGCCTGTCACGGCCAGGCGGCTGTGCATCACATCGGTTCCAATGCCCACATTTCCCTGCAGGAAAAAGATGGAATCCGTAGCCTTTTCCCAGCTGTCGGTATTGTCGAGCAGGGAGGTGAGGTCGGCCGTTCGGGTGCCTCCGGCATCCGTTATTGCGAGGGTGGTTTCCGAATATTCAAAATCTGTGATCAGTTCATTACCGGGGTCGGCATCGGCGTCTTCCCCGTACAGGGCATAGGGCACCGACAGGAGCTGGCTGGTTCCCATATCGGTGAATCCCTGCCCGGTATCCATTTCCACTTTCAGGAAGTAGGGCGGTGCGCCCCAGTCCACTTCGGAAAAGGTTTGAGCGCTGCCCCCGGTGCGGTGTTCGTCGAGCCCGATCACCAGGTTGAACAGGCCCACCGTGCTGGTGGTGACTGCCTGGGATTCTTCCCATACCATGGTTCCGGTTTCACTGCCCTGGAGCAGGCTGAGCCTTATGGTAATGTTCTGTTCGGCCAGGACCTGGCCCGAAGCATCCCGGGCCACTCCCTGGTAGTTCAGTCCCAGGGGAGCCTGTGTCATACCCGGCAACATAAAGGCCAGGAACAGAAGGAGGGTAGAGGTTGTTGTTTTCATGACCAATGGGGGTTAGATTTTTGAGAGGTTTCCCGTTTTTCCGGCAGGGGTTGGTTTGCCGGCTATATTGTTCATTATACGTAGAATACGCTGAAAATGTTCAGCATTCCGGTTTAACAATGAGAAATAAAATTAAAAATGGTTGATGAAAACCGCAAGCCTGTGAGATAAAATTTGATAAACATTATGGATTTTTCTGTGGGGCTATCATCCGGCATGCTATATTTTCAATCCTACCATCAGGATGTCGTCTACCTGTTGTTTTTTTCCTTTCCATTCCAGGAATCTGTTTTCCAGGATCTCCCGCTGGGTTTTCATGTCTCTCCGGTGGATTTCCAGAAGCCATTTTTTCATCAACCCGCTCGTAATCTTTTTGTCGGAAGGCCCTCCGAACTGATCGGCATACCCGTCGGTAAAGGCATACAGCCGGTCGTTTTTCTGCAGGTTGAACAGGTGGTTCGTGAAATGTTTGTTCATCTGTTCATGAATTCCGATAGGCATGCGCTCGCCTTTGAGCACGTGCAGTTTTCCTTCCCGGATGATCAGGAGGGAGTGGTAGGCCCCGGCAAATTCCAGTTCCAGTGAACCGGTATGGATGGTGAACAGGCTGATATCCATTCCGTCGCGGCTTTCTCCCACCCCGCCGCTCTGATGGAGGGAGTTGATCACATAGATCCTGAGGTAATACAGGATTTCTGCCGACTGGATGATATGGCTCTTGTTCACGATCTCATTCAGATAGGCCATGCCCAGCATACTCATGAATGCGCCCGGCACACCGTGCCCGGTGCAGTCGGCCACGGCAATGATCAGCCTGTCGTTTTTTTCCGTAAACCAGTAGAAATCGCCGCTGACAATATCTTTGGGCAGGTTCATGACAAAGCATTCGGGAATAAAATCCGACAGGAAATCTTCGGGGGGCAGGATAGCCTTTTGGATGCGCCGGGCATACTTGATGCTGTCCCTGATATCCCTGTTCTGGTTCTCGATCCTTTTTTTCTGCCGCCTGGCCAGGTCGCGCTGTTTTTCGATTTCTTCTTTCTGTCTTATTACCTCCCGGGTTCTCTCGGTCACAAGGGTTTCCAGTTGCTGTTTTTCCTTTTCGAGCCGGTGGGTATTCCACCTGACGATGGAAAATATCCCCAGGGAGGCGAGTAGAAAATAGCTCAGCCAGGCCAGGGTGCTCCGGTACCAGGGAGGGGAAATCACGAACTGCCAGTCAGCGGCGGGGCTCACCTGCCCGTAGCCATTCATGGCCCTGACCCGGAACACGTATTTTCCTTCCCTCAGATTATTGAAGGTTACACGGGGTTCGGGCGACCATGCCGACCAGTCATCCTGCAGTCCTTCCAGCAGGTAGCTGTACCGCGTTTTTTCCTCCATAATGAAGAAAGGGGCGGCGAATTCAAATCCCACCCGGTTTAGGCTCCAGGGCAGGCTTACCGGAGACAGGTCGCCCCGGGGCGGCGCTATTCCCCGGAAAAGCATAGAATCGGTTCCGGCCACAACCTTTCTGATCAGTGTATAAAATTCAGGATGGTCGAAGGCGGGATGCCCTTTCCGGTAGGAGTACAGTTCATTCGAAATCCCGAACCAGGTGATGCCTTCCGTGTCGGGGTAAACGGCATCCATCTCCCGGTGGGGAAGGGTTTTGAAGGGTAGGGTATCGGTGTGGAACGAGCCGCCGGGCATGGTTCGCAGGAGCTCCATCCAGTGCCGGTTCTCGCGGTAGCATGCCAGCCAGTATGATCCTTCCTCACCTGACACCATGCGGTGAATGCCCATGGAACCGTTCCGGTACCTTTCGGGGAATGAAGAATCGGGCAGGAAGGTTTCCGTTCGATCATCGAAGCGGTAAATTCCTTTTGCGGTGGCGAAAACAACTCCTTTTTCCAGACGGCAGATGTGGTTGTTTTTCAGAGAAGGTAGCCCGTGCTGTGTACCGTATGTGGTTATGAGGGTGTCCGTTCCCGTAAAGGAAAGCCGTATCACTCCGTTGCCCAGGGTTCCTGCCCACAGGGTTTCCTCCCTGTCCTCGCAAATACTGCGAATTTCCATAGCGGGAAAGCTCTTGAAAGCAGGATCGTTCATTCATCTGCCGTTTTCCCTTGTGAGGGAGATCAGCCCGGTTTTCAGTCCCACATAGAACTTACCGGGATGTGCTATCGAACGGTGCATAGAAAAACACTGGTAATATTTCCGGTCGTGTTCGCCAAACAGGGATTCTTCTTCCAATGACCGGATGTGTCCGGGGCCTTTTATTTCATAAATGCACTGCTGTGTTGCGGCCAGCAGGATTTTTTCTCCTGTGCGGGGATCGGTGAAAGGCACCAGCGACCAGCAGGTATGGGGGATCATTTCCACCTGTGTGAACACAGGTTTTTCATTTTCATTCAGATCCAGGTAATACAGGCCTGTGAGGGTGCCCAGGTACAGTACATTTCCAAGTTTCCGGATATCGAGGATGGAGCTTGCAAGCCCTGCCGTTTTATCGAAAACATGAACGGGCAGCCTGATACCCGCCGCTGCCAGTCCGTTACTCAAAGCCATCCACAGGGGATGTGCGGGATGAGGCCGTCCGTTGTGATACAGGTAGGCCACTACCTCGTTCCGGAGTCCTGATTCCTGATTGATTACACGAACGATCCCCCCCTGCTAATCAATGATAAGGGCTCCCCCTTCCAGGGTGGCGTATGCTGTATGGTTTCCTGGAAGGGATATTGCATGGTAGAGGGAATGTTCCTTGAGATACCGGTTGGCTTCCGGGGAAGGGAACCGGTGGGATATTTCCCCTGTTTCCGGATGGTAAAGAAATACGCCTTCGGAATAGGTTCCCACCTGCCACCACGAACCTTCCCACGGGAGGATGCTGAGTACCGGTTTGTAGGCAAAAAAATCGCCCCCGGGCATGGTAAGGAAGGTGTCGTTCTCCAGTGTCATTAACCCTTCCAGGTGGGTTCCCGCCACCACTTTTCCGTTAACGGGAAAGGTAAAAAGGGATGCATGGGGAAGTGCCACCGTTTTCACGTGTTTCAGGTTTTCGAAAACAAAGAGCCTGTCGAGTTCGCAGGAGAAATACACCCGGTTCCCGATGGAATAGATTTTCCATACATCGGCAAAAGGCCGGTCGTTTGCGGGGATCTGTGACGACAGTGAGCGGTATGTCATCTTTCCGTCCGGATCTGTGGTCAGGTAGCCGAATTCATTTACCCCTCCTGCATAGATCACATCCCGGTGGATGTGCAGGGAGCGCACAATAGGATTTTCCGGCAGGGCGATCTGCTCCCACCGCACACCGTCGTATACCAGGATCCCGAAATCGTTGTTCCCGAAATACATCACCCCTGTACTGTCCTGCACAATGGCCCAGTTCTGCTCCGACCCGCGGTATGTTTCGGGGGCGAAATTTCTGATGTAGGGAACACCCCGGTAGCTGACCTGTGCGGAAAGGGAAACGGAGGCCAGGAATATGAATGGTATGAGGGCTGTTCGCACCCGGGTGATTGTTTATATACGAATGTAATAAAAAAATGGTCACCGGCAGTGACCATTTTTGTGAACCCGGAGGGACTCGAACCCCCAACCTCCTGATCCGTAGTCAGGTGCTCTATCCAATTAAGCTACGGGTCCGGGATATGTGTGCAAAGATATTGTTTTTTTTCAATTCTGTAAACGTCCCGGCCGAATCACCGATGTGTTACCATTAGCTTTGATTTATTACCTTTACCATAAAATGTTTCCGGCTATGAAAAAGGCATTGAAAATATTCTTTATTACGCTGGGTGTGATCGTTACCCTGCTTCTGGCAGCTGCCATTCTGATTCCCGTTCTTTTCAAAGGTCAGATTCTGGCAGCTGTAAAAAGTGAAATCAACAAAAACCTGAAAGCACAGGTAGAATTCAGCGACTTCAGGCTGAGTTTGTTACGGCATTTCCCCAACCTGTCTTTCCGGATGGATGACCTGTCGGTAATTGGTACCGGTGTTTTTAACGGAGATACTCTGGCCGGGTTCAGGTCATTCGGTGCCACGGTAAACCTGATGTCGCTGATCAAAGGGGAGGGCATCCAAGTGCGGTCGGTGCTGCTCGACAGGCCGGTGGTCATGGCCCGGGCGCTTTCCGACGGCTCGGTGAACTGGGATATCATGCTTCCTTCGGAGGAGGAAGTGGAAGCGGATACGGCTGCCATGGATATTCCCTCCATGCGGGTTGAACTGCACAAGTTCGAGATCAGGGGGGGGCGGGTTGCCTATTTTGATGAAGCATCGAACCTGGCGGCCATGCTGGAACCGCTGGATTTTTTGCTGAGCGGCGATATGAACCGGGAACTTACCACTCTTGAGATGGACCTTGCCATTGGCGCCCTGGATGTGGAGATGGACGGGGTGAAATATCTCAACCGTGCACGTGCCGCATTCAGGGCAATGATCGCTGCCGACTTGAATAAAATGGAATTCACGTTGAAAGAAAACGAGCTGCAACTGAATGAAATTGTGCTGGGACTGGAAGGGAGAGCCGCCATGAAAGAAACAGGTTATCCGGTAGATCTGCGTTTTTTTGCGAAGGAGACCTCCTTCAAATCCTTGCTTTCCATGGTTCCTGCCATGTATACGGAAGATTTTGCCGGGCTGGAAACAACAGGGAGCCTTTCCCTGGAGGGAAGTGTTGCCGGAGAGTACATTGCGGTAGATACCGTTTATCCCGATATACGGCTTTCCCTGCTGGTGAACGATGCCATGTTCCGGTATCCCGGCCTTCCCCGTTCGGTGGAAGGGGTGAACATTGACACCCGGGTGTTTGTGGACGGGCACGATATGGACCGGTCTACTGTGGATGTGGAACATTTTTCTTTCCGCATAGGGGATAATCCGTTTACAGCCGGTTTTCATGTCAGGACTCCCATCAGTGATCCTGAGCTGTCGGGGGAAGTGAACGGGCGGATCGACCTGGGTTCCCTGGCCGATGCCATTCCCATGGAAGAAATCACTCTGGAAGGAATACTCGATGCAGCGCTTACCATGGGGGGGCGGATGTCGTGGATCGAACAGGAGGATTATGAAAAATTCACTGCCGACGGTTCCCTGAAACTGGTAAATTTTGAGTTCAACACGCCGGCGCTGCCCGTGCCCGTGCAAATGCCGGTGGCCGAGATATTTTTCTCCCCGCGTTATGTTGAGGTCAGACAGCTCGACCTGTTGATGGGAGGGAGTGATATGCATTTTACGGGAAGAATGGAAAATTTCATTCCCTATGTGTTCCGCGAAAATGAAACGGTGCGCGGCCGGTTTACTTTTTCTTCCACCATGCTGAACCTGAATGAGCTGATACCCGAAACGGAGGAGGAAGAAACGGAGGAGGCTGACGACAGCCTGGCGCTGTCGGTGATTGAAGTGCCCGGGAATGTAGATTTTGAGCTTATTTCTGAGATCAGGCAAATTCAGTTCGGGAATATGGATATTTCGGATTTGCAGGGCAGGATCATTGTGCGTGACAAAAAAGTGCTGCTTGACCAGTTGCTGCTTGATATCCTGAACGGAACGGTGGGAGTGACCGGGGGATACCATACGGAAGATATGGAAGCACCATCGGTGGACCTGGATCTGAATGTGAGGGATATGAGCATTCCTGCCGCATACAACAGTTTTGTGACCATTCAGAAGCTGGCCCCTCTGGCGGCCGGGCTCGAGGGAAATATGTCACTGGGAATGAAATACAACAGTTTACTGGGAAGTGATCTGATGCCGGTACTTTCTACGGTAGACGGGGAAGGATCGTTGCGCTCCGATGAGGTTACCCTGGTCAATGTTTCCACATTCGACAAAATCAGGAGTATGCTGAAGCTCAGGGAAGATCTTACGAACCGCCTGAAAGATATCCGTATCCTGTTCCGGATTGTCGACGGAAACCTGCTGGTGGAACCGTTTGAGATCAGACTGGGTGATATCGATATGGTGGTTGGAGGAAGGCAGGGACTGGACCAGAGAATGGATTTCCAGGTAAAAATGTCCGTTCCGAGGAGCTATATGGGTGAAGGGGCGAACCAGGTAGTGGATAACCTGGTGGCGAATGCCGCTTCCCGTGGACTGAATATTACTCCGGGCGACCGGGTGAATGTGGATGTACGGATCACCGGCACGGTGAAAGATCCGGATATTTCGCTCAGCCTGAAGGAAAGCATGCAGGGGGCGGTGCAGGAGTTGAAGACCCAGGTACGTGAACAGGCGGAAGCCGTGATCGAAGAGAAAAAAGAAGAAGTTTTGGAGAAGGTAGAAGAAAAAAAGGAGGAAGCGCTGGATGAAGCCAGGGTGAGGGCACAACAGATCATTGAACGGGCTGAGAAAGCCAGGGACGAAGCCTTGATCCGGGCAGAGGCTGAACGGGATAAGGCTTATGCCGAAGCCGACAGGATAGAACAGGAGGCAGGCAGCAACATGGTGGAGAAACTGAAAGCCAGAGCCAGGGCCGAAGGAATCAGGAAAACTGCCGATGCTGTCTATAACAAGGCCAGAGAAATTGCTGAGAATGAATACCAGAAAGCCCTGGAACGGGCGCGGGAAGAGACGGAGAAGAAGTAACAGGCATCCATGACTGTAACAGCAAATAAAAAAAAAGCCGCCTTTCGGGGCAGCTTTTTTCGGTGATACAGTACGTCAGTATTTCTTTTCCTGAATGCGGGCTTTTTTACCGGTGAGTTTCCTCAGGTAAAAAATTCTGGCGCGGCGCACTTTTCCTCTTTTGTTTACTTCAATCTTGTCGATGAAGGGGGAAGCGACGGGGAAGATTCTTTCCACACCAATGCTTCCCGACATTTTCCTTACGGTGAAGGTTTCGCCTGTACCGTATCCCCGGCGCTGGAGCACTACGCCGCGGAATTGCTGGATTCTTTCCTTGTTTCCTTCCTTGATCTTATAGTGTACCGTTATGGTATCGCCGGCCTTGAAGGCTGGGATATTTTCCAGCTGTCCTTCCTGCCGGAATGTGTTTTCAACCGTTCTGATGGGATCCATGACTGCAGTGTGTTTGAATATTATCCTTCCGAAAAATCGACCGCAAACTTACATAAATTTTTCACACGGTGCAAAATTATCCGGATGATCTTTTTATCTCCCCTCCGTACAAAAAATAAGGCCGCATCCCGTACCGGGGAACGGCCTTATTTGAAGGAATTTTATCTGTCCGTTTCCCAAACGGGAATTAATGGCCGCCGGTATCGTCCAGGTAAAGGAATTTGTCGCCGGTTTCCTTTACAATCATGCGGTACCATTCTTCTCCGTATCCTGGGTACTGTACCCTGGGGTTCACATACTTGTGGTCTTCCGGTTTTTCACTGGGTTCTTTGATATTTCCGTCAAGGTATTTGGTGAAAAGATGGCGGTAAAGCTTTTTCCATTCGGCCACGGTGTGGTTTCCGGCATCTACCGAAAAGCGGGTCAGGAATTCGCGGACGAGTTCAGGGTTGGAGGCGTACATTTCCGAGGCAGCCCTGTCAACAAAAGGGACGGCATCGATATAGCCTATTTCCAGCTTTTCCTGTACTTTCTGAATATCCACGATCATGTCACTGTACCGGGTATAGGCAAAATTCGACACCTGGTTGAACACCCAGAAAGCTGCATCTTCAGTGAATTCCATCATGGAGCCGTTTCCCTTTGCAAAGCTATGTGGCACTTCCGTCATTCCGCAGTACATCGGGGTATAAACGGTGGTATAGGTATCGTCCACTCCGAACCAGAGGATCCCGCCCACCGGGTCGGGAAGCCAGTTCCGGCTCTGGGTTACGAAGGAAAAGCCGGTTTGCTGGGTGGAAGTGGCTCGTTCGTTGAAATAGGTTTTCCCGTCCACTTCCCAGGTCAATGGCCTCCAACGGACGATAGATTCGTAGGGACCTGCCCCGATGTCCTGGGTCATGTCCATGGGGGTTCCCTGGTAATAATCGCGCATGAGCTGCATAACATCGTGGACCGACAGTTTTTTATCGGGTTTGATCCATAATGGCATGCGGTTTTTGAGGTCTTTTCCCATGGCATAGTCCAGGTATTTTCCCATGCCGGAATTTACCCGGTTGAACATGGCAAACACACGGGCTTCGCAGAAGCGGGCGGCCCCGAAATCGACGGGGGCAAAGAAATCGGAAAAGGAGAAATCCCTGTCTTTTCCTTTGTATCCCAGTTTGCGAGCCACATTGAATATATCGGCATAATATACTGTTTCAATGCCGGGTTCGAATATTTTGTCGAGATGTCGCGATGAGATGGACGTTTTTCCGTCTTCCAGAGGGAAGGTGGTGATGCGGGCCTGATTGGCATGGCCGGATATGTACCCGTCGGGTATCCGGCGGGCTACCCATACGGCTCCCTTATCGTCGTTGCCCCTGCCGATCAGTTCCATGATCCATACTTCATTGGGATCGGCAATGGAGAATGATTCGCCCGAACTGTAGTATCCGTATTCGTCCAGTAATTCAGCAATGGTTTTAATGGCTTCCCGGGCGTTTTTAGCCCGCTGCAGAGTGACGTAAATCAGGCTTCCGTAATCCATGATGCCGCCGTTGCCACGGGTTTCACGTATTCCGCCGAAAGTGGTTTCCCCGATGGCCAGCTGGTGTTCGTTCATATTTCCCACCACACTGTATGTATGCGTTGCCTGTTTGATACGGCCCAGGAATTTACCGGTATCCCATTCGAAAATGTCCATCATGGTACCTTCGGGCCAGGTCATGGCGGGCCAGAAGTACAGTTCCCCGTATAATACGTGGGAATCGGCAGAATATGTGATCATGGTGGAGCCGTCAACCGATGCTCCCCGGGTGATCAGGAAGTTGGTACAGGCCTTTCCCGTGCCTGCCGACGCAAGCAGGAGACCTGCCGCGAGAACAATGCTCTTCAGAATCTTGTTTTTTCTTCTCATATGACTGGTTTATTGGTTCTGTAAAATGGTTTTTCCGAGGTTTCAAAAATAGAAAAATCAGTATACCTTCCTATGTTGCATAATATCTTTCCATCACATCATATAATTGACCAGTTTGAGGTGGTCGGCATTTGAGAGTTCATAGTTCCGGCCGGTAACCCGGTTGGCATGCATCAGATTCACGATTTGTGTTTTATGCGAATTGTCAATACCTATATCTGAAAGGTGCAGGGGGCAGCGCAACCGGGAGAACATTTTTCTTACCTCTTCAATGGTTCTGGCCGGTGTGTTTACACCGAACAGATTGTTCCCCAGGGTGGTGATCCGTTCCGGGATCCTTCCGGCATGGAGTTTTAGCCAGGCAGGGTAGGCAATGGACAGGGTGGCGCCGTGGGGTGTGTCGTACAGGAATGAAAGGGTATGGCCGATGGCATGCACCCCCCAGTCACCGTAAGCTTTCCCCTGCTGGGTGAGCCCGTTGAGCGCGTTGGTGGCCGCCCACATGATCCTGGCCCGGTATTCATAGTTCCGTGGATGCTTTAGCACCAGGGGACCCACTTCCAGCGCTTCCTGTATAATGCTGTAGATAAACCGGTCGGACAGGGGAGCATCTCCTTTTCCGAAGAAGTTCTCAAGGCAGTGGGCAATGAGATCGGCAATACCGTATGCCGTATAATCTTCGGGTACCGTGTACGTGTATTCCGGGTCGAGGAATGAATGAGCCGGGAAATTCAGCGGGTTCCAGTATCCCAGCTTTTCGCGTGTTTCGGGATTCTGAACAACGGCCGATCCGTTCATTTCGGTACCGGTGGCCGCCAGGGTAAGCACGGCTATGAGGGGAATGGTTTTTACCGGTTCGGCGGTACCGGTCATGATATCCCATCCTTTCATATCATTGGCTATGCACAGGGCGGTGATTTTAGCCGAATCGATCACGCTTCCGCCACCCAGAGCCACAACCAGTTCCGACCGTTCACGGCGGCCAAGGTCAGCCGCCTTCTCCACATCGTCAATCACCGGATTGGGTTTGATCCCGCTGTATTCAGCCACCTGCATTCCGGCGCCGGTCAGTTGTTTCTTTACCTGGTCGTAATATCCGTTCTTAACGGCCGAACCTTTTCCGTACATGAACAAAACCCGGTTACCGTAGCGGCTGGCGGCTTTTCCCAAATCGTTTACAACTCCCCTGCCAAAGTGTACTTTGGTAGGATTATGGGCAATAAAATTTTCCATAGTCACAAAAATGTTTGATATTTAGAACGGGTAAAAATAAGAAAAAAAGCCTACACGCGATAAATAAACCCTCCCATGTTGTCGTGTTTGGCTCCCGTTACGCTTGCCAGGCAGTTGTTCCTTCCGAGGAAGCGTAGTACGGCCAGGAATCCGAATACCAAAGCTTCTTTGTAATTGACCAGCAACCGATCGGGAAGTGTCAGCGGACGTCCGCCCTTTTCTTCGATCAGCTCCAGCAGGAAGGTGTTAAAGGCGCCTCCTCCCGTTACCAGCACTTTCTCGAAAGGAAGCAATTCGAAATAAATCAGGTCGGAAATGTGTTCGTAAAGGGTGCGGAGGATATCTTCGTGTGTGGCCTGTGTACGTTTGATCACAGGGAGGATGTTTCTTTCCACCCACTCCCTGCCCAGGGATTTCGGAGGTGGTTGGCGGTAAAAGATTTGCTGGTTCAGCCGGTACAGCATTTCGGGGACGGGCCGGCCCTTTCTTCCCAGTTCCCCGTTCATGTCAAAGGGTACGGAAAAATGTTCCCGCACATAGTTGTTCAGCAGAATATTGGCAGGGCCGATGTCGTAAGCAATTCTTTTGTCATTTTTCCGGTAGGAAATATTTGAAAACCCCCCGATGTTCAGGCAGGCATCATATTCCCTGAACAATTCCTGATCGCCCATGGGCACCAGAGGCGCTCCCTGCCCTCCCAGCGATACGTCGCGGTGCCTGAAATTATAGATGGTGGTGATTCCTGTTTTGCGGGCAATGCTGGGCCCGTCGCCTATTTGTACGGTGATCTCAATCTCAGGGCGGTGAATGATGGTATGGCCGTGGGAACCGATCATATCGGCCGGCACAACCTGTTTATCCATAAATTTCTTCACCTGTTCTCCGATCCATTCTCCGAACTCTACATGAAGATCTATCAGGCTCCTTTCCAGGTGATGATGCGCTTCGGCAAGCCGGGTAACCCACTCGGGGGAATAGGGTACTGTGGTGGCATCGATCAACTGGTATTTCCATCCCCGGGCGGTTTCGGTAAACCGGGCCAGCGCCATGTCCAGACCGTCGAGCGAGGTGCCTGACATAACTCCGACTGCAGTATAGCTTACGCGATGTTTGCGCTTTTTCATGGTGGATGAAGATAAGAAATTTTTTAATATCCTCTTCAGATTATGTGTCATGGGAAATGTGGCGGCAAAGGGTGGGTTTTTCAAATCATCCGCAATAAATTTTTCGGAAAATTGAACGGGAACCTGTAAATTCGGGGGCACAAAACCATAAACATATAAGTCCCATGATGAACCATCTCACTCTTTATGTCCTGGCGGCCGGTATGGGTAGCCGATATGGCGGGCTCAAGCAAATGGATGAAGTAGGGCCGTCGGGCGAAGCCATTATTGATTATTCCGTTTTCGATGCCATCAGGGAAGGATTTGACAGAGTAATATTTGTTATCAGGCGCGATATTGAAAAAGAATTCAGTGCATTGTTCCGGAAGCGATGGGCCGGCAGGGTGGAGGTGGATTTTGTTATGCAGGAACTGGATATGATCCCTGATGAATTCCGGGTACCGGAAGGCCGCACCAAACCCTGGGGAACGGCTCATGCCGTACTCGTGGGCGCCGGCAAGGTGGATTCTCCTTTTGTGGTGATCAATGCGGATGATTTTTATGGAAGAAATGCCTACCGTATAACAGCCTCCTGGCTTCTGGAGAATAACCGCGACGAACGGGACACCCATTTTTCCATGGTGGGGTATTCTCTGAACAAAACCCTTACCAGGTACGGCACGGTGGCAAGGGGTGTTTGCCGGACCAATGAGCAAGGATACCTTACCCACATCGAAGAGATCACCGATATCGGCTGGCGCGGCAACACGATAGGATATACCGGACCCGACGGGAAGCTGAGAACACTCGGGGGGGAGGAACCGGTGTCCATGAATATTTGGGGTTTCACCCCGGCCATTTTCCCGTTGCTGGAAAAAAGCTTCCGGAACTTCCTGGAAAAGAACGCCGGCAATCCGAAAGCTGAGTTCTTTATTCCTACCCTGGTACAGGATGTGATCAGAAACGGGGAAGGGGATGTGAAGGTGCTGCCGGATGACGAACACTGGTTCGGAGTGACTTACCGGGAAGACAAGCCAAGGGTGGTGAAGGAAATTCAGGCTCTGGTCGACAGCGGCGCATACCCTGCCAATCTATTTGCCTGATGTGGAAAGCTCTTCTTTTTCTTTGTCTGTTGTTTCATCTTATACCGAAAGCCGGTGGACAGTCGCCCCGTTTCCTGAACCGTGGCTGGGAATTGACCTGGCATGATGAATTTGAAGGGAACAGCCTCGATACTTCCCGATGGTCGATGGCAGAAGGAAGAAGAAGGATGGGTATATGGATCTCTGATGCGGTGAAGGTTTGCGATGGGATACTGACCATTCGGGTCTTCCGGCGGCAGGGGCAAACCTACTCCGGGGCCATCCTGAGCCGTGGCAAGTTCGAATCCCGCTACGGATACTGGGAGATCAGGTGCCGTTTGCCACAGGAAGAAGGTCACTGGCCGGCATTCTGGATTCAAAACGATGGCATGGAAGAAAATCCCGGAACGGATGAACCGGGTGCGGAGATTGATATTATGGAGTATCACGCGCGGTGGGGCGATTCCCTTCTGCATGCCGTGCACTGGGGCGGATACGGCGAAAATATGCGGTCGGCTGAGAAAAAAGTGAGCGTACCGGGCCTGTCGGAAGGCTTTCATACCTTCGGTCTTCGCTGGACTCCCCGTAGTTACCGGTTTTATGTGGACGGGAAACAGACCTGGACCCTGCGGAAGGGTGTGTCACACCACCCGCAATATGTGATCATCAGTGAAGAGATCGGTCGCTGGGCAGGAGAAATCGGGAAGGCGGAACTGCCCGATCGTTTCGAAGTGGATTACATCAGGGTATATCACCGCTAACCGGATCTCTGCCGGAGCGCTGGATATTACCAGTAAAAACGGGCGTGGTATACGGAGAAGTTTTCCTTTTCGTCCACCACCGTCAATACCAGTTCATGCCAGCGGTCACTTTCTACCCTTTCCGGGTCGAAGCGGTAGATCAGCAGATCGTTTTTCGGATCGTATTCGAAAAGGGCCCACCGGTTATCGATGTATCCGTGGTATGTCCTGATGCCTGAAAGATCGTCTTTTATTTTCACCCTTATATCCGCATTCCTTGTCATGTTTTTTTCATGGCGGATGTTCACGGGTTCGATCACGGGAGGCTGGGTGTCGGCCAGAACGGTATATTTACCGAACTGACGGGTACGGGTGGTAAGGTATTTTCCTTCCCAGGATCCCCCGGCACACTGGTATTCTCCCTCTTTGTCAATATGTACCACACACATTTTATTTTCCAGTCCGGTCGGAACGGAATCGGGGGCGATCCATATCTGAAACGGGTCATGGGCCGGAGTGGTGATCCGGTCGATGTGGTGCACCCTGCTGAAGCTTCCGTGTATTCTTTCCGTGCGTGCATAGGTGAAACAAAGGGTGTCGTAAAGGGCGCCTGCCGGGACTCTGATTTTGAATCCCTGTGATTCATAGATGTTATCGTTTTGCCATTGGAACAGGGCAGTTTGGTGGGTGCGGCCGGATGTGGCCACTGGACCCGGCCTTTCCTGGTTCTGCACCGTAAAGGCCAGATTCGACCGGTTTTCGTGCGAATCGGTAATGTCAATCGTGATGGTATGGACCAGGGTGTCGGTAAGGGTGATCCTTCCTGAATGCCGGATATCGTTTTCGTAGATGCTCAGGCGGTTGTTCGGGTCCAGAAAGGTTTTCTGTATGTTCTTCCCCGAGGTTACCCGTTCGGCATAGTCAATGTGGCTGTTGATGTAACGGGTTTCGGCAAAGGAGAACTCGCCGATGCGGTGGGCATAAATTTTCCGGCCATCGAGCTTCACTTCCAGGGAGTGGGTCCCGCATTTGTTCCAGGAATGATTGACATAATCAATGGCTTCGATCCCGATACCGAAGGTTCCTGATACCGGTACAGGCTCAGGTGCATTCAGGGAATACCGGCCTTTGTTTCCGGAAACCGGAATTTCTTTCTTTTCTGTCCTTCCCTGTACCGTACTGCCGGGTGTAAGAGGATAGAGATATATGTGCTGAATAACCGGCCGGATATCGTCTTCAATTTCCTGAAAAAAAGGAAGTGGGTCGATCGGATTCTGGTTCCGGCTGTTCCTGATTTCAAAATGAAGATGTGGGCCGGCTGAACTTCCTGTATTTCCAGAAAGCCCGATCTGCTGACCACGCGTTACGGGAAATTGTTCCGGTTCGGGAAACAGGTTTATGGCATAGCTTTTTCTGGAATACTGTTCGTTTCTGACCCATGCCTCTACCCCGGGCATAAAGGAATCCAGGTGTGCATAAACGGTAGTGTATCCGTTGGGATGGGCTATATAAAGGGCTTTTCCGAATCCATTGGGCGTAACAGCTATTCTCGAAATGTATCCGTCGGCACAGGCATAAACGGGAAGGCCGGAGCGCCCCCGGGTTTTGATATCTATTCCTGAATGGAAATGATCGGCCCGCAATTCACCGAAATTGGCCGAAAGCAGCATCTGGATATCTACCGGTGGAACGAAAAGGCTTCCGGCATCGGTTGATGGCTGGGCCCGGACAGAAAGTAATATTCCCGCCAGGGAGGTGAACAATATCAGGTTCCTCATGGTTTAATACATAACTGTGCCTGACGGCAAAACTAAGATTTATCCTGTTTTTACTGAAAAAACGATCATTAATTTTTATATTTAGGCAATGGATGTTAATTTTGTGTTCAGATCCTTTATTCTATGGAGGGCAGTCAGGTATCTGTTATTCAGGAACTCAGGGGAAAAATTGATCGTTTGATCCGTTCTTTTGAGTCGATCAGGGACAGGAACCGGGAACTGGAAGAAGAAGTAAGCCTGCTGAGGGAAAGGATCAGAGAAAAGGACGGGGAAATTGCCGAACTGACAGAAAAGAATAAGCAGCTTCAGTTATCCAGGGCTTTGATAACAGGAGGAGAGGATGAAACCGAAGCGAAGACAAATGTAAACAGGATTGTGCGGGAGATAGACAAGTGTATTGCTCTTTTGAACAGGTGAATACAAAGTGGATATGGAGGACAAGCTTTCCATCAGGGTTAATCTGGCAGACAGGTATTATCCGCTGAAGATTGACCGGAAAGACGAAGAAAGAATTAGGAGGGCAGCCAAATTGATTAATGAAAAAATTCTGCAATACAAAAAACGATATATCGACAAAGATATACAGGATTTTATGGCTATGGCCGCCCTTCAGTTTGTGACCCGGGTTCTGGAACTGGAAGAGAAACAGGAAGAAAATGAAATGATTGACAGGATCAGGGAAATCAGTCGCGACCTGGAAACGTATCTGGAAAAGAGTAATTAGGTTCTTTACATACAAAGAGTTTGCCCGCATTAATTCTTCAATAATCTTTTGAAACTCAACAATTCAAAAATTGGAGGTATGCTCATGGCATCTATGGCAGGCCCCAATCCTTCGGGATTCTGAAAAGACAGGGGAAACCAGAAATGCATTGGCGCCTCCCCCCATGATTATCAGGGGTTTTCTAAAAGTGTTGGGGAATTTAATGCGGGTTTTTTTATAACCGAAATTTTAAAATTATACAAAAATGATATTCAATATACTACTGATGAGCGCCCTGCTGATCTATCTGATTATCGGGGTTGCGGCCCTGTTGGCCGGAGTAGGGGTGGGGTACTTTTTCTGGGATCTGGCCCTGAAGAAAAAAAGCCGCGCTATCATTCGCGAGGCCGAATCGGAAGGGGAAATGATCAAAAAGGATAAGATCCTGCAGGCCAAGGAAAAATTTCTGCAACTGAAATCCGAGCATGAAAAAATCATTTCCGAAAAAAGCAACCGGTTATTGCAGTCGGAAAACCGCCTGAAACAGAAAGAAGCGGTCATATCGCAGAAGCTGGAGGAAGTGACCCGGAAAGGGAAGGAGCTTGACATACTCAGAGAGAACTTGACGAGCCAGCTGGAACTGGTGGAGAAGAAGAATGACGAACTGGAAAAGATGCACCAGCAGCAGGTGGAGCAACTGGAAACCATTTCGGGGCTGTCGGCTCAGGAGGCCAGGGACCAACTGATCGAGTCGCTGAAGGCTGAGGCCAAGACCGATGCCATGTCGTATGTCAATGAAATTATGGCCGAAGCCAAAATGACCGCAAACAAGGAAGCCAAACGGATCGTGCTGCAGACAATCCAGCGGGTGGCCACCGAATCGGCGGTGGAAAACTCGGTTACGGTGTTCCATATCGAGTCGGATGAGATAAAAGGCCGGATCATTGGCAGGGAGGGCCGCAATATTCGGGCGCTGGAAGCTGCTACCGGTGTGGAGATCATTGTAGACGATACCCCTGAAGCCATCATTCTTTCCGCCTTTGATCCGGTCAGGCGTGAGGTGGCCCGCTTGTCGCTGCACCAGCTGGTCACCGACGGAAGGATCCATCCGGCCCGGATCGAGGAGGTGGTGCAGAAAACACAGAAGCAGATCGAGGAAGAGATTGTGGAGGTGGGGAAACGTACTACCATTGATCTGGGGATACACGGATTGCATCCCGAACTGATCAGACTGATCGGCAAGATGAAATACCGGTCATCCTACGGGCAGAACCTGCTGCAGCATTCCAGGGAAGTAGCCAACCTGTCGGCCATCATGGCCGCCGAACTGGGATTGAATCCCAAACTGGCCAAAAGGGCCGGGCTGCTTCATGATATCGGGAAAGTGCCCGATGATGAACCTGAACTGCCACATGCCGTGCTGGGTATGAAACTGGCCGAGAAATTCAAGGAAAAACCCGAGGTATGCAATGCCATCGGCTCCCATCACGATGAGATAGAAATGACTACTATGATCGCTCCCATTGTGCAGGTTTGCGATGCCATTTCCGGAGCAAGGCCGGGCGCACGGCGGGAAGTGGTGGAATCATACATCAAACGGCTGAAAAATCTGGAAGAACTGGCCCTTTCGTATCCCGGTGTCCTGAAAACCTACGCCATACAGGCAGGTCGCGAACTGCGGGTAATTGTAGGCAGTGACCGGGTGACCGATAAAGAGGCCGAAAGTCTGTCATACGATATTGCTCAGAAAATCCAGAATGAAATGACCTATCCGGGTCAGATCAAAATTACAGTAATCAGAGAAACCAGGTCTGTGACCTTTGCCAAATAATGAAGCCGGCGCACAGAATATTCAATGTGGTAGGTGCACGCCCGCAGATCATCAAATCGGCTGCCCTCAGCAGGGCGCTGAGGGAACATTACGGAGGATTGATGGAAGAGGTAATGGTGCATTCGGGCCAGCACTATGACAAGAAGATGTCGGACGTATTCTTTGATGAAATGGGCATTCCCCGGCCCGACCACCATTTGCATGTGGGATCGGGAACACACGGCCGGCAAACCGGTGAGATGATGCGGGGAATGGAAGACCTGATCCTATCGGAAAATCCCCGGCTGGTGCTGGTGTACGGAGATACAAATACCACCCTGGCGACAGCCCTGGCTTCTGCCAAGCTGAAAGTGCCCGTGGCCCACGTTGAGGCCGGCCTGCGCTCATACAACAAATCCATGCCGGAAGAGATCAACAGGGTGTTATGTGACCATGTATCCACCCTGCTGTTTACCCCTACACGCCAGGCCGAGATCAATCTGGCCCGCGAAGGGATTGTTCACAGCGGGGAAGAACCTTTTGATATGGACCATCCGGCGGTAGTGCATACAGGCGATGTGATGTTTGACAATGCCCTGTATTACGGAAGAGAGGGAAAGGGCAATTCCCGGGTGATCGACAGGCTGGATATCAGAGACAAACCTTATGTGCTGGTTACCCTGCACCGGGATATGAACACGGATGATCCGGGCCGGTTGCAGGCTATCATGGGAACACTGTTGAAACTTGCCGAAGATGAAAAGATCACGGTGGTAATTCCCCTGCATCCCCGGACACGAAAAATGATGGCCGAGTTCAGGATGGGAAAGAGCATGGACAGCAGTCAGTGGTTCAGGATCACCGATCCGGTGTCATACCTCGAGATGATCGCTCTGGAAAAAAATGCCCGTCTGATTATGACCGATTCGGGCGGAGTGCAGAAGGAAGCTCATTTTTTCAGAAAAGCATGCATTGTGTTCAGAAAAGAAACCGAATGGGTGGAACTGGTGAGCCACGGTACGGCACGCCTGGTGGATGCCTCGCCTGAAAAGATCAGGGAAGCATGGGAGCTGTTCAGGAATCAGAAAAACCTTGATTTTCCACCCTTCTACGGGGAAGGAAATGCCGCATCCCTCATTGCAGGTACTATTCTGCGATTTCTTGAAAGGGAAAAAAGTACGTGAGTGAATTGATCCACATGGAGGATCCCTTCAGGGGAAAAAAAGTTTATTTGTTTCTGAAACGACTTTTCGATATCGTTTTCAGTGCGCTGGCCCTTGTGATCCTTTCTCCTTTTCTGGCTCTGACGGCTCTGTGGATCTACACCGACAGCCGGGGCCCCGTTTTTTTTCTGCAGGAAAGAATGGGCCGGAACGGAAAACCTTTCCGTATGGTGAAATTCCGCACCATGAAAAGAAATGCTCATGCCGCGGGACTGATCACCATCGGGAACCGGGATGACAGGATTACCCGGGCCGGATACTACCTCAGGAAACATAAGCTGGACGAATGGCCGCAGTTATGGAATATTTTGAAAGGGGATATGAGTTTCGTGGGCCCGAGGCCGGAAGTACCCACCTATATCATAACCCTGCCTTCCAGCCTGAAGGAATTCCTTCTGATCAGGCCGGGACTGACCAGTTATGCTACCATTGCCTTTGTGAACGTGAACGAACAACTGGCCCGGGAGAAGTATCCCGAAAAGGTCTACCGCGAAGAGATCATGCCCCGTAAGGCGGAACTTAACCTGAAGTATATGCGTGAAATGAGTATTACAACCGACTTCAGGATCATACTACAAACCGCCCGGCTGCTTTTTCAGCGTTTCTGACAGTTTTTCCAGTTCACGGGCCTTCTCCCGGTTTTCCGTTTTCTGGTATGAAAAAATAAGATTGTTCAGCAGCCGGTCAATAATCTGGTTATTGGAACAGGGAGTAAAAAATTCTTTTCTGGCATCCAGCCCCTGCTGTTTCAGGAACAGGTCCAGTTCGGCCCTTCCCAGTACTGCCCCCCGGTTATAGGGATTGATGTAAAACAGGATGTGATCGTCCAGGTCGGGATCGTAGGTTTCTTTCGACCGGTATTCATCGCGGTAGGCAACAATGAAATTTTTTGGCAGATTTACTCCCAGGACCGGAATATTTACTTCCGCAGCTACCAGGGAGTAAACTACTGATAGGGAAATGGGGTTCCCTTTCTTCGATTCCAGCACTGCATTAATGTAATTATTCCGGGGAGAATAAAAATGAGCATGGTTGGCTGAAAACCGGTGAACTTCAAACAGAATATGGTTGAGTATTCGTATTTTTTCCAGGGCTGTCAGGTTTTCCTGCAATTCCAGCCACAGATCCCTGGCAATGTTTCTGATTTCCCGGCTGATATCTTCCAGCCTCAGGTCCGGGTACTGATAGCGTGCCAGCCAGAATACGCCCTCCAGTAAATCGTTGCCGGGGTTATGATACCATTCAGTCAGCCTCAGGGTAACCTCGCGGAGCTGGATCTGATGGATGAGAACTTCTATGCGGTCCTGAAACAGTTCGTCGGGGCTGTTCTCCCAGGCTTCTTCCAGGTAGGGAACCACTGATGTGGCGCTTGCACGGAGGTTTTCAGCCACCATCTCGAAAACCTGATCGTCGGGATCGTCAAGCAGCTGTATCAGAGCCCTTATTTCCTGGGGTTTCATGGGGTAAAATGATTATTAAGCTGATTCAGAGTATGTTCGATCATCCGGTCCACAACGGGCTTGTAATCGTTGAGGAATTCTCCGGTCATCCGGTTGGCAATGATAGCGCAAATGGAAGCGGCCCGGTGATCCATCAGCAAGGAAAGACCGAATATGGCCGAGGTTTCCATCTCAAAATTGACGATCCTCTGTTTCCGGTACCGGTAAGCGGCCAAACTCTCCAGTATATGCTCCCGTGCAACGGGGATCCTGACCGATCTTCCCTGGGGTCCGTAAAACCCGTTGGCAGAGATCGTGATTCCGGCAGCACTGTTGCTGCCCTTCAGCATGGAAAACAATTCCTCATCGGCCGGTACCAGATAGGGTTTCGCCAGTTCAGGAGGCCAGCCAACATGGCTGATGAATGGCCCGGGAAAATCTTTCCGCATGATCTTTTTCCCGCCTTTGTAGTAGTACAGCAATCCGTCGGTACCGATGGCGTGTGATGAAACCACAAAGGTGCCAGGGGGAAGGTCTTCCTGGATGCTTCCGGAGGTGCCTATCCGTATCAGGATGAGTTGTTGCGGTTCTTCGTAAAAACTCCGGTTTTTCTGGTCATAATTTGCCAGCAGATCCAGTTCATTCAGAACAATGTCGATGTTGTCGGTCCCGATGCCGGTGGAAAGGGTGGTGATTTTCAATTGCCTGTAGGTGCCGGTAAAGGAATGGAACTCCCGGTTTTTTCTTTCAATATCCACCGAGTCCATGAATTTTTTTATCTGATCAACCCGTCCGGGGTCGCCTACAAGCAGGACAATCCGGGAAATTTCGCCGGGTTTTCGTCCGATATGGAACACGCTTCCGTCGGGTTGAAATATGATCTGGGTTCTGTCGGCCATTTTTCTTTCAAAATTACATATTATCCCCGATATGTTCGATACCCTGCAGGTCGTGCACCGAACATTTCAACTATTCTTGCGATTATTCTATCAATGGCGTATCTTCACAGGATTAAAATAAGAAATTATGAAAAGCTCAAAAAGTATCATTATCGCACTGATTGTTGTGGTCCTGTTACTGGTTGTTTTCGGAAGCAGGATCTTTTATGTGATCAAACCCGGTGAAAGGGCCGTGGTTTTTAAAACCATTTCCGGAGAACTGGAAAGGGACCATGTACTCGGGACGGGACTGAAAATGATCGCTCCCTGGAACCAGCTGTACCGCTACAATGTCAGGGAGCAGCAACAGGAAGAGACCATGGATGTGCTGGATAAGAACGGTTTGTCTATCAAGATGGATGTAACCGTCAGGTTTAATCCTGTATACACGCGGATAGGATATCTTCATGAAATATTCGGCGAAAATTTTGTAAGGTCGCTGGTGATCCCCGAAGTTCGGTCATCGGTAAGGAAAGTAACCGGTCGCTATACTGCCGAGGAGATCTATTCCACCAAGAGAAGCGAAGTGGAAAATGCCATCATTACCGAAACAGGGAAAGTTCTGCAGGATAACAATATCCAGATGACGGCGCTGCTGATCCGGTCGATCATTCTGCCCGACGATATCAAGAAAGCCATTGAAACCAAACTGACCCGTGAACAGGAAGCCCTGGCCATGACCTATGTTAATCAACGGGAACAGCTTGAAGCCGAAAGGAAGGAGATAGAGGCCAACGGGATTGCAAATTATAACCGGATTGTGAATGTTTCACTTACCGACAGGATACTGAAGCAGAAAGGCATTGATGCCACCCTTGAGCTTGCTCAGTCACCCAATGCCAAAGTAGTGGTTATTGGCAGTACGGCAGATGGATTGCCCCTCATTCTGGGAAACAATTAAACGGAGCTAACGGTTTTGGTTAACCTGCTAAGATAGAGTGTACGATGATACAAAGAATCCAGACTCTCTTTCTGCTGCTGGCGGCGGCGTTGATTATTTCCATGTTCAATTTTCCCCTGGCCTATTTTATGACCGAATCAGGAGAGGTCCATGTATTGAAAATAACGGGGATATTCAGCTGGGACGGAACACAGCAGATGAACACACTGCCTCTCCTGATCCTGTTCGGTTTGTCGGGAACTTTGCTTCTGGTGGATATTTTTCTTTACAAAAGAAGAGTATTGCAGATGCGGGTGGCGGTTTATGTGATACTGATCCTGCTGGGCGGTACCGGGTTGATGGCTTACTATATCTGGCTGGGGCAAAAGGAACTGCAGGCAGACTGGACGTTGAAGGTAGCTTTTGTGTTTCCGGTGGTTTCGGCTGTCCTAACCTTCCTGGCATTCCGGAATATCAGGAAGGATGAAGCCCTGGTCAGGGCGTATGAAAGAATACGTTAACAGTTTACAGGATTTCCAGGTGTTCCTGATCGGTAATCTTTTCGCAGTAATGACACCTCAGTGAGATCCGGGGTTTGGAAATAACCCTGAAACGGGTTATCACGCTGTCGTTATTGGTGATGCACTTCGGGTTCATGCACCGGGCAATGCCGATGATCTCATCGGGCACCTCCACCTGACGTTTGTCAACCACCTCATAATCCCGGATGATATTCAGCTTGGCTGTTGGAGCGATCAGTGCTATCTTGTTGATCTCGGTTTCTTTGAAAAATTTGTCGGCGATCTTAATGATCGCTTTCCGGCCCAGCTTTTTGCTTTCCAGGTTTGTGCCGAAGGTGATCTGATTGGGAATGCTGTCCAGCCCAAGTATGGAGATCACATTGAACAGCTTTTCCGCCGGGATGTGATCGATCACGGTGCCGTCTTTTATGGCACTAACGCTTAAGTGTTTCCGGTCTTTTTTCATCATGTGGTTACTTTTGGTCCAGTCCCAGAATGGAACAGATAATGGCCTGCCGTGTGAAAACTCCGTTCAGTGCCTGGGTAAAATAGTAGGCTTTCATGTTATCATCCACATCTTCGGTTATTTCATTTACCCTGGGCAAGGGATGCAGGATCTTCATGTTGGGTTTGGTTTGTTCGAGCATGTTGCTGCGAAGGACATATACATTCTTTACCTTTTCATAATCCATTGGATCAGAAAATCTTTCCTTCTGCACACGGGTCATGTATACAATGTCTGCCTCCGGGAGGATATTGGTGAAGTCTTTGTGTTCATAATACTTCAGCCCCAGATTTTCCAGATGCATCTTGTATTCTCCGGGCATTTTCAGTTCGTCGGGGGATACGAAATGAAAGGTGGTGTTGAATTCCGACATTGCCTGAAGAAGGCTGTGAACCGTTCTTCCGTATTTCAGGTCGCCTACCATGATCACCACCAGGTTGTCAAGGGTTTTCTGTGTTTTTCTGATGGAATACAGGTCAAGCAGGGTCTGGGTGGGATGCTGGTTAGCGCCGTCGCCTGCATTGATCACCGGTACTCCCGATACCTCGCTGGCGTAGCGGGCGCTTCCTTCAATGGGATGACGCATCACAATGAGGTCGCAATAATTGCTTACCGTTTTGATGGTGTCTTTCAGTGATTCTCCTTTTGTCACACTGGATGTTCCTGCTTCAGAAAAACCGATAATTCTGCCGCCCAGGCGGTTCACGGCGCTTTCAAAACTCAGCCGGGTGCGGGTGGAAGGTTCGAAAAAGAGGGTGGCCACTACTTTTCCCTGCATGATGTTGCTGACAGGCCGGGCTTCACACTGTTCGGCAAGGTCAAGAATGGCCAGGTAATCTTCTTTATTGTAGTCGTTTATGGAGACCAGACTTTTATTCCTGATCATGTGACGGATGGTTTTTGTTGTGTTTTATACAACAAATATATGGCAGGACAGCCGTAAAACGATACGACTGTTAATATTTATTGAAAACTTCCGGAAGGCCTGGAAAGACTTTTATTGGGGCTATTCTGATTGCCTCACCCGAACGCTTTCGGCAGGCAGGCTGTTCAGCCTTGAAATGCAGGTTTCGCTCTTTTTCCTCTGTACAGAAAAAACAATGCGTCCGCTCCGGTCATAAAACTGATGTTCAATGCGCACCTTTTCCTCATCCAGCACCTTCATAACCAGGGAAAGATCCTCGTAACCGAATACTACCTCGAACCGGTCCTCGGCTTCCACCCGCCGGATCGAGGCATTGTCCAGGGCATCCCGGGCTGCCAATTTGTAAGCATGCATCAGGCCGCCTACTCCCAGTAACACTCCTCCGAAATACCTCACCACAACTACCAGAATATTTAGCAGGTTGAACGATACGATCTGCCTCAGAATGGGCCGGCCTGCCGAATGGCTTGGTTCCCCGTCGTCGTGCATTCCTTCCCGTATTCCACCCTCACCGGCAATGCGGAATGCATAGCAATGGTGGCGGGCATCGTGATATTCTTTCCTGAGGCGGTCGACAGTTTCTTTGACTTCCTGCTCATCCTTTACCGGAAAGGCAAAGGAAAGAAACTTGCTGCCTTTCTCTTTGTAAAGCCCTGAAGAAGGGGTTGATAAGGTCAGATAACTGTCAGGTTCAGGCATAGTAAAGGAATGTGATGGAAAGGCAGGCCAGAATGAGACCGCTCAGGTTCAGGCGGGTGATCCTTTCCCTGAACAGCAGGATGCCCGAAAGGAAAGTAAGAAGAATGATGCCCAGGTGGTTCATTCCGAAAATGACCGAACTGTCGAAAGGAGCATGGTTAAGGGCCTGAACGAAAAAAAACAGGGAGGAAAAGTTAAAGATGCCCAGAAGTCCCCCGGCCACAAGGGTTCTGGTGCGAAACAGGGCTCGGTTCGACCTGAACCTCACTGCGATGGTCAGGGAAGTGGTGATCAGGGAAGTGAAAAACACCAGGGTGGAGAAAACATAGGGCTGGTTACCTGTAAGATACTGCTGCTGGGTGAATTTGACCAGGGTATCGGTAAGACCGGTGCCCAGGAACAGAATAAAAGGCAGGAATATCACCAGTTTTTCCATATGGGGAAGCCGGTTTTTCACGGAAGCTAGCACCAGGGCGGGTAGGGCCAGCGCTATGCCGGCTATTTTGATCCAGCCAAGGGTTTCACGGTAGAAAACAATAGAGAAACAGATGGGAATGATGACACTGAGCCTGCTGGCAACGGCGGTTACAGTAACGCCCGATTTTCTGGCTGTGAGGCCTATCACATAAAACATAACTACAAAAAGGATCCCGATGGTGGCGGCCAGGGGAAGAAATTCGTTGCCCGAAAAATGGACCGGAATATTTTTCCACCTGATCAGTACCCATCCCAGAAGCGTGGCGAAAACATAATTCACGGCAATGGCATGAAATGTTCTGATGCCGTATTTATCCAGCCTGTTGAAGACCAGAATGATGCATGAGGAAGAAAGAATGCTGAGGATCAGGTAATGCATGGGTGATGCAGGATGAATGAGCTGTAAAAATATAAAAGATGTCTACATTTTCAGCTTCTTTTCAATTTCCTGCATCTGAAGTCTGAAACGTTTATCGGTATCGATCAGGTTGTTCACTGTTTTGCATGCATGCAGCACGGTGGCATGATCTTTTCCCCCGATCTGTGAGCCGATGGTGGCCAGCGATGCTTTGGTGAGATTTTTCGAAAAGTACATGGCCACCTGTCTTGCCTGAACGATTTCCCGCTTGCGGGTACGGCTCTGGATCAGATCAATGGCAATATTGAAATAATCGCATACTACTTTCTGAATGTAGTCGATGGATATTTCGCGCCGGGTACTCTTGATCAGCTTGTCGATCATCTGGCGGGCCAGGTCGAGGGTGATTTCTTTTTTGTTCAGGGTAGACTGGGCCAGCAGGGAGATCAGTGCACCCTCCAGTTCACGGATATTGGTCGAAATGTGGGTGGCAATGTATTCCAGTACTTCTTCGGGCATATCGATGCCGTCGTTGTATATCTTGTTTTTCAGGATAGCCATACGGGTTTCGAAATCAGGGGACTGTAAATCGGCCGAAAGTCCCCATTTGAACCTCGACAACAGCCTCTGCTCCAGCCCCTGCAGTTCAACCGGGGGTTTGTCGGAGGTAAGAACCAGCTGCTTTCCCGACTGGTGCAGGTGGTTAAAGATATGGAAGAAGGTATCCTGGGTTTTTTCTTTTCCTGCAAATTCGTGCACATCGTCAATTATCAGCAGGTCGATCATCTGGTAGAAATGAATGAAATCGTTCCGGTTGTTGTTACGCACCGATTCCACGTACTGGGTCTGGAATTTGTTGGCATTGACATAAAGAACCGTCAGTTCGGGGTGTTTTTCCTTGGCATGGATCCCAATGGCCTGCGCCAGGTGCGTTTTTCCCAGCCCCGAATCCCCGTATATCAGCAGGGGGTTAAAAGCGGTTCCCCCCGGTTTGTTCCCCACGGCGTAACCGGCCGACCGTGCCAGACGATTGCATTCTCCTTCCACGAAATTGACAAAGGAGTAATCGGGGTTCAACTGGGGGTCGACATGCAGTTTTTTAATGCCGGGGATGATGAAGGGATTCTTAATGGTGCCTTCCTCCGTTTCGAAGGGAATGGAAAGCGGCTTGTTCTTGAGTTCCGATTTGTTTTTGGTGGGATATCGTACCGTGTACGGCTTGTTGTTGTTGTTGAAATGATTGTTTTCCATCACAATGGAGTACTCCAGCTTGGCATCGGCGCCCAGTTCCTTTCGAAGTGTCTTCTTCAGCAGATCGATGTACTGTTCTTCCAGATATTCATAAAAGAAAGGACTGGGCACCTGAATGGTCAGGATATTGTTTTCCAGTTTTAGTGGAATGATCGGTTCGAACCAGGTACGGTAACTGATGGAGGGTACATTATCCCGGATGACTTTCAGACAATTCTCCCAGACAAGCTGATACTTGTTACTCATTGATTAATAGAATCTTACAGATTATACGTGGTTGCACAGAAGTAGAAGCAATTTTGTTAAAAAAATGGTAAAAAAAAAATCAAATTGCTGTTGTATTTGTCAAAATTCCCCTATTGCTTTTATTATCATTCAATTAAAAATTAAATTTTTTTACAAAAAATTAATGTTATATAAATAATTGATTATCAAATTATTACGTAGTATCTGGTTAAAAACTTGAATGTGAAATGATTATTCCGTTTACATGAAGGAACAGATGAAGGACCGGAGGTAACAGGAAACAGAAATGAAATTTCCGGTTTTCCTTCGTCAACAAAAAATAAAAGGCCGTCAAAAAATCAGGGTAACAGGTATTCGTATTTTGCGATTATTTTTCTTTTTCGGTTCGGTCTTTTCCGAAATCGATCAGGGAAAAACGAACATACCGTTTCGGATGGGCTTTCAGGTCGGCCAGCAATTGTTCCAGTTCACGCGTGGCTCCTTCCAGGTGTCGGTAAAGGCTGTCGTTTACCATCAGCTGTCCCATGGTTCCTTCTCCGCTATTGATCCGGCTCAGCAGGATCTGGGTTTCGTTCAGTGTTAGGCTGAGGTTTTCTATAGCGGAGGTCATGTTGGATGCCGCCAGAGAATCGCTGATGGACCGGAGATTCTGAACGATCCGTGTCATGTCTTTTTTATTGGCTTCCATTTCGGCTGTAAGCGAACGGGTATCTTTCAAAATCTGGAAAATGGAGCCGTTTTCATTGGTGATCAGGGTATCCAGGGTGTACATCGACCGGTTGAGGCTGGCAATAGTGCTCCTGATCTTTTCAAAGCTTACGGAAAAATTATCCCGGAAATCCTGGTTGAAGGTGGTCTGGATAACGGCCATCACCGAGTCTATCGACAGCAGCAGGTTTTCTGCCTTGTGCTTCAGTGGAAGCATTTCTATGCTTACCTGTTCCTGCAGGCTGCCTTCAATGTCGCTGGCCAGGGTATCGCCCGGCAGGTGAAATTCACCGGATGCCGACAGATTCAGCCTGATTGCCTTGCTTCCCATTAAATCGGCGCTGTATATCTGGGCCACCGTGTTTTTTGGAATGAGAAAATCTTTTTCCATCCAGATCTTGGCCAGGAGCCGGCCCGAACCGTCGGGTATCAGGTCGAGATAACTTACCTGGCCCACTTTGAATCCGTTTACCAGAACCGGACTTGATTCGGTCAGTCCATTCACCTTGTCGTATACCACATAGTAGGTAGTCCCCGGTTTGAATACATTTTTCCCTTTGAGAAAGCTGTAGCCCCAAACAAAGGAGGCCACCACCAACATAACGAAAACACCGATTTTTACTTCTCTGGCAATTTTCATGGTTGCATTTTTTTATTCAGGAAGGTTATTCTGTTTGCCTGAGTGCATCTGACAGGGGAATAACCGTGGTGTCGCGTACGGCAATAACAAAGGCGTCGGGGAATCGTTCCCTCACTGATTGGCTTAATTCCACGATTCGCCGGTAATCGGTTTCCTCGCCCACGGCATATTTGTACAGGCCGTTGCCGGTGAATTCTTCCACATGGGAGAAACCGCTGAACATTTCGTGGTCAAGGGAGATACGTTTTCCCGAAGCGGCAACCTGTACTTTGTACCGTACCCCTCTGCGTGACAGGGCTTCGGCCTGGGAAAAAGCCATTTCCTCGCGGCTTTCGATTGACTGCTTGTAATCCCTGAATGCCCGGAAAATAGCCGAGGCAAGATAATCCTGTCCCTGTTCCGACATCAGATAAGCCTCTTCCTGAGGATTTGAAACAAATCCTACTTCTATCAGCACACTGGGCATGGTGGTCATCCAGAGTACTATGAAACCGGCCTGTTTTACACCCCGGTCGTGTCGCCTGGCTCTTTCGCTGAACTGATTTTGCACACAGGATGCGAAATGCAGGCTTTGCTCCAGGTGTTTATTCTGCATCAGATTGAAAATGATAAACGATTCGGCCGAATGCGGATCATATCCCTGGTAGCGGGTTGTGTAGTCTTCTTCCAGTGTGATCACTGCATTTTCTTTCATGGCTATTTCCAGGTTCCTTTCGTTGGTATGCAGTCCCATCACAAAGGTTTCGGCCCCGTATACGCGGGAATTACTGAGTCCGTTGGCATGAATGGAAATGAACAGGTCGGCTTTGTTTTCGTTGGCTATTTCAGCCCTTTTATCAAGCTCAACAAATACGTCGCGGTTGCGTGTGTATATCACCTTTACATCGTCTATGTTCTGCTCAATGTATTTTCCCAGCTTCAGTGAAATAGCCAGAGCAATGTCCTTTTCCCTGCTGCGTTTCCCAAGGGCCCCCGGGTCCCTTCCACCGTGACCGGGATCGATCACCACCGTCCTCACCCGGTAGGGCCCGTTTTCCTGAGCATGAACCGGTGGCAGGAAAAGGAAAATCAAACCGGTTAAAACAAGAAGACCCGTCACTTTTCGTTTGATATGAAAAAACCCGTGCATAATGATTCGTGTCATACGATCGTTGGTGATTTTTCCGTAGCTTTGGAAGGACCGAATGAAATATTTTTTTTACAAAAATAGTATATAAGTTGCAATATCTTTTTCCCGGCCGGCAATTTCTGATACTGATCCTGCTATTTCTTTCCATGACCTTGAACGCACAGGTCAGGGATATATTGCCGGATTCGACCCTGAGTTTGCCGGATACGGCAGAGTACCTGCCCCGGGCCGACAGCCTGCCGCCTGTGGCTGATACCCTGAACGCCGATACTACTTCGGGCGACCTGGAGGCGCCGGTGGATTATCATTCTGTTGATTCCATGGATATTGATATAAGGGAAAGGAAGGTGTATCTGTACGGGGATGCTGTGGTGACTTATATGAACATCGAACTGAAAGCCGATTATATTGAGCTGGATATGGATAATAAGGAGGTGTATGCCAGCGGATTGCCCGACAGCACGGGAAAAATTGCCGGAAAACCGGTATTCAGGGAGGGTTCGGAGACTTTCGAATCGGAAATTCTCCGATATAATTTCGATACCAAACGCGGGTTCATCAGGGAAGTGATCACCGAACAGGAGGGGGGATACCTGCACAGCACCCGTACCAAAAGGCATGAAGACGGGGCCATTCATCTGATGGACGGGAAGTACACCACCTGCGATGCCCCCGAACCACATTTTTATGTGGCCCTTACAAAAGCCAAGGTGCTGCCGAAGAATAAGATCGTTTCAGGACCTGCCTATCTGGTTATTGCCGATATTCCCCTCCCGGTGGCTCTTCCTTTCGGGTTTTTCCCCAACAAACAGGAGCAGGCATCGGGGATCCTGATCCCGGAATACGGCGAGGAAGTAAACCGGGGATTTTTTCTTAGAAACGGAGGCTATTACTTCGCACTGAGCGATTATTTTGATCTGAGAGTTACCGGCGATATCTATTCGAAGGGGACTTGGGGGTTGCGTGTGGGGTCGAACTACGTGAAACGTTACCGTTTCCGCGGGAATCTCAACCTGCAGTATTTCAATAATGTGACTGGCGACAAGCTGCTGGGGAACCGGAGCCGCACCAGGGACTATTCCATTTCGTGGAGCCACAGCCAGGATGCCAAGGCCAATCCCACCAGCTCATTTTCAGCCAGTGTCAATATGAGTTCCAGTTCCTTCGATCGAAATCACAGTTATGAGACCGAAAAGTATCTGACCAATCAAAAAAGCTCCAGCATTTCGTTTTCCAAACGGTGGCCCGGAACCCCCTTTAATTTTTCGGGAAGCCTGAACCATAACCAGAACAGCCGGACCCAGTCGGTGGACCTAAGTCTTCCCCGGTTGGCATTCAATATGAGTCGTATCTATCCTTTCAAACGACAGAATCCCACAGGAGAAACCCGGTGGTATGAGAACATTGAGCTGAGTTATTCCGCCAAACTGGATAACCAGATCAAAACCACCGATTCACTTATGTTCACTTCCGCCATGTTTCATGATATGCGGAACGGTTTCCAGCATTCCGTTCCCCTGTCAACCGTTATCAGGCCTTTCAGTAATTTTTCCATTTCCCCCAATGTGCAGTATACCGGGGTCCTTTATACACAATCCATTAAAAAGCGCTGGGAAACTGATTATTACGATGCAGCGCTTGATTCTACCTACGGACGGGTTATGGTCGATACCATTCCGGGATTGCGGTATGCCCATGCCTATTCTCCCTCCATATCGGCTACTCTGAATCCCAAAATATATGGGATGTATCAGTTTAAAAACCCTGACTTTCCCGTCATGGCCGTGCGGCATGTTATAACACCCTCGGTCAGTTTTAGTTATACCCCGGATATGTCGTCTGTAACACCCGACTATTATGATACGGTGCAGACCAATGCCGAAGGAACCCGGCAGGAGGTGTATTCCTATTTTGAGGGCGCCCTGTACCGTACACCCTCTATCCGGGGGAAGCAGGGAAATCTGAACTTTTCCCTGAATAATAATCTGGAAATGAAAGTCAGGTCAAGGAACGACACGGCCTCAGAGGCCCGGAAGATCAAGATACTGGAAAGCCTCAATTTCGGCACATCGTATAACATTTTTGCCGATTCCCTGCGGTGGAATACCGTGAGTATGAGTGGAAGAACCAGCCTGTTCAACAAAATCAATATTACTTTTGGCGGGTCATTCGATCCGTATGCCCTGGATGAGAACGGCAGGAAGATCAACCGGTTTTATTTTCAGGAAAGCGGCAAACTGCTGAGGCTTACCCGCTTTAACCTTTCTCTGGGTATGTCGTTGAATTCCAGGGCAGAGGGGGGAGGTTCCGAAACCACGGGCCGGCAGGGGGTTAGCCCCGAAGGTTCCGGTGAATTGTCACGTGAAGAGATGCCTGTTGTTGACAGGGAAAGGCCCATGCGGAGCCCCGATATGTACCAGGAATATGTGGACTTCAATGTTCCCTGGAACTTCAACGTCCGGTACAACCTGAACCTAACCCGGCCCAGGCCCGATCAGCAGACGATCACCCAGACCCTGAGTTTTTCAGGGAATATCAGCCTGACACCGAAATGGAAAATATCCCTGAGCTCGGGATATGATTTTGAAGGAAAGAAACTTTCGTACACATCGGTCAATATACACCGGGATCTCCATTGCTGGGAAATGCGTATCAGCTTTATTCCCATTGGTTACCGGCGTAGCTATACTTTCCAAATCAATGTGCTGTCGGCTGTTCTGCGCGACCTGAAATACGAAAAACGTCAGAGCTGGTATGACAATCCCTATGCCTACTAACCCAATAAATACCTGAACTTATGAAAAAGATTATTTTCACATCGGATGCTCCGAAAGCTGTCGGTCCTTACAGTCAGGCCATTGAGGTGAATGGTGTGCTTTATATTTCCGGACAGATTCCCATTGATCCTGTTACAGGAAATCTGGTGGATGGAGGAATCAAGAAGCAAACCGAACAGGTTATGAAAAATATCGGCGCTATTCTGTCGGCTGCAGGTTACAGCTATGCAGATGTGGTCAAATCGACCTGTCTGCTCCGGGATATGAGCGATTTCGGAGCTATGAATGAAGTGTATGCCGCCTATTATCCCGAGAGCCCTCCCGCACGTGTGGCTTATGGTGTGGTACAACTGCCCCTGGGCGCCCGGGTGGAAATTGAAACCATTGCAGTAAAAGGTTGAAATGAAAGATAAAAAAACCCGATTCGGGTTTTTTTTATTCGGAAACTACTTCGAATTCAATATCAACACTTACTTCCCTGTGAAGTTTGACTGTGGCTACATACTTGCCCACTTCCCTGATGGGTTCGTCCTTTATCAGGATGCTTTTGCGGTCGATGTCAAACCCTTTTTCCTTTAATGCTTCGGCAATCTGTATGTTGTTTACCGATCCGAACACCTTTCCCTTGGAGCTGGTCTTGGCCCCGATGGTCAGGCTGATCCCTTCCATTTTTTGGGCCACGCCTCTGGCCTCTTCCATGATTTTCTCTTCTTTATGGGCCCGCTGCCTGATATTTTCAGCCAGGATCTTTCTGGCCGAGGCGGTAGCGGCAATGGCGTACCCTTTAGGAATCAGGTAATTCCTTGCGAAGCCGTCTTTTACCTGGATGATGTCGTCCTTGCCGCCCAGGTTGGGGATATCCTGTTTCAGTATGATTTCCATGATGTTCCCTCCCACAATTATTTTAACATATCGGTTACATAAGGCAGCAGGGCCAGGTGGCGGGCCCGTTTAACGGCCCTGGCCACTTTCCGCTGGTATTTGAGCGATGTGCCGGTGATCCTTCTCGGAAGGATCTTTCCCTGCTCATTCAGAAATTTCTTTAAAAACTCGGGATCCTTGTAATCAATGTATTTGATCCGGTTCTTCTTGAAGCGGCAGAATTTTTTCTTTTTGATCTCTACCGAAGGCGGGGTGAGATATCTGATTTCCGACTGATTCTGTGCCATGGCCTATTCCTCCTCCTTTTTTTCGGTTTGTTTCTGTTTCCTTTTCTTCTCGGCATATTCCACGGCGTATTTTTCCATTTTGAACGTCAGGAAGCGGATAATCCGCTCATCACGCCGGTATTCGGTTTCCAGTTTGTTAACCACTTTTCCTTCTCCCTCGAACTCAATCAGGTAATAGAAGCCGGTTGACTTTTTTTGAATGGGGTAGGCCAGTTTCTTCAGCCCCCAGTTTTCCTCATGCACGATCTTTGCACCCTGATCGGTGAGGATCTTTTTGAATTTTTTGACCGCTTCCTTCATCTGAACATCAGACAAAACGGGAGTTGCAATGAAAACGGTCTCGTAATGATTCAACATGGTCTCAATATTTGGGTTTTGATTTGGCTCGCAAAAATAGAAATAATTTGTGATTATTCAAACCCCGTTCCGGCTGTTTTTTTTCCACAACCTGGCGATATTCACCCGGATTTCACGGATTATTGTTTCCCAATGAATATATTTGTAGGTGAACCTCCCTGTTCGTCGCGGGGAAATAATAATTAGCTGATTGACAAAGATTATGGGAAAATTTATTGTATCTGCCAGAAAATACCGGCCGGTTCGTTTCGACCAGGTCATCGGCCAGGAATCGATTACCAAAACGTTGAAGAATGCCATCCGCCAGAACCAGCTGGCACATGCCTACCTGTTCTGCGGACCCAGGGGAGTGGGAAAGACCACCTGCGCCCGGCTTTTTGCAAAAACCATCAATTGCATGAACCTGGGCGACGATATGGAAGCCTGCAATGCCTGCGAATCATGCCTGGCATTTAACGAATCCCGTTCCTACAATATTCACGAACTGGATGCGGCTTCCAATAACAAGGTGGAAGATATCAGGAACCTGATCGATCAGATCCGTGTGCCACCCCAGATCGGGAAATACAGCATTTATATCATCGATGAGGTGCACATGCTGACTACATCCGCCTTCAATGCTTTCCTGAAAACCCTGGAAGAGCCTCCCGCACATGCCATTTTCATCCTGGCCACCACCCAGAAGGAAAAGATCATTCCCACCATCCTGTCCCGTTGCCAGATCTTCGACTTCAACCGAATCAGGGTGCCCGATATCATGAGCCACCTGCAGCATGTGGCTGAAAAAGAGGGAATAGAAGCGGAACCCGAAGCCATGAACATCATTGCCCAGAAAGCCGATGGGGCTATGCGTGATGCCCTGTCTGTTTTCGATCAGATATCCAGTTACTCGGGCAAAAAGATGAGCTATGAAAAAGTGATCGAAAGCCTGAATGTACTGGATTATGAATATTATTTCAAAATGACCGCGGCTTTTCTGGAAGGGAATGTTACGGAAACCATGCTGTTGTTCAATGAGATCATGGAAAGAGGTTTTGATGCGCAGCATTTTATTATGGGACTGACCAGGCATTTCAGAGACCTGCTCATGTGCAAAGATCCGCAAACCTTTTCCCTGATGGATGTGGCGGCTTCCATTGCCGGGAGGTACCGGGAGCAGACATCCCTGACTTCCTCCGATTTTCTGTTCAGAGCGCTGGATATCTGCAATGAATGCGACATATCATACCGGCACAGCAAAGACCAGAGGCTGCATGTTGAGATTGCCCTGATCAAACTTTGCCGCCTGGCAGAGAAAAAAGAAAAAATGGAGAAAAAGGTGATGCATGCTCCTTCTGCAAAATCTGCTGAAACAAAAGAATCCGGTTCCGGGAATGATGAAAAACAGGTAAAAACAAACAACATTCCTCCCCCCTCTCCCGTAATGAAGGATAAACCCGATACCGGAAAGAAAAACGTATATACAAACCATAGCCTGTCCATAAAGGACGTGCTCAGAGGAAATAAAAAAGAATATGCCTCTCCGCCGGATGAAAAGAATACCAGTGCCGATCCGGCCACGGAAACAGAGGAGTCCGGGACAGAGGATTTTACTCCGGAACAACTCACCAAAGCCTGGACAGGTTTTGCCGAATCGGTAAAGGAAGATTACCCCCGGATATACAGTGCCATGAAGAACCAGAACCTCCAAATGAATGAAGATTTCGTTATTCCACTGATCATGAGTAACCGGGTGCAGGAGGAAGATTTTAACCGGGAAGTCAAGCCCGATTTGCAGAAACATCTTCGCAGCGTGCTGGGGAATAAACGGATCACCATTAAAACCACCGTACTGGAAGACGAAGAAAAAACCCAACCCTATACCTCCGAAGAAAAATTTGAGCACATGTCAAAAAAAAATCCGGTACTGAAAGATCTGAAACAGAAGTTTAATCTGGATTTTGACTGATCGGCCACTCATTGATCCGGTTCCATGAAAACCAGGAAACCCAGGCCTGTGAAGGCAAAGAAAGAAGTTCCCGGCAGTAGTGCCGGCAAATCATCTTCCCCCCGTCGTGTTGCTGATGAACAGGAAGTGCCTTACCGGAATATACTCGAATCGCTGGATCAGGAGGCGGTATTTTTCTCCCCGCACATGGAAATGTTATGGGCCAATGCAGCTGCCCGTAAATCGATTGCAGGAAAATACTGGAAACAGAGCCGGGGAGGAAGATGCCTGGCCGCCCTGAAAAAACTGAACCGCCCCTGCGATCATTGTCCGGTGCGGGAAGCTTTGGATACGGGGAAGGTGGTTGCCCGCGGCCTAACTTCCTCCGATGGACGATGCTGGCTGGTAAGCGGAATCCCCGTGCGGGAAGATAACGGGAAATTACTGGGAGGGCTGGAGATCGCCAGAGAAATGGATCCGGGAGAAGGAAGGGATAAAGAAGCGGAAGAGGCACGCAGAACGCTTGAGCTTGTGATCAATAATGTCCCCCAAAGGATTTTCTGGAAAGACAAAAACCTGAAATTTCGGGGATCGAACCGCTGGTTTGCTCTGGATGCCGGACTGAGCTCATCGAAAGATATTGTTGGAAAAGACGATACACAGCTGGGATGGAAATCCAATGCCGAAGCCTATCAGTCTGATGACCGCGAAGTACTGAGAACCGGTAAACCCAAAATGGGGTATGAAGAACCCCAGACAACACCCGACGGCGATATCATCTGGCTGCGCACAAATAAGGTGCCTGTAACCGATGAGGAAGGGAATATCACCGGTATCCTGGGTACTTATGAAAATATTACCCGGGAAAAGAAACTGATAGAGGAACTGAAGCTCAGTGAAGAACGCTGGAAGTTTGCCCTGGAAGGCAGCGGCGATGGAGTGTGGGACTGGAACATCCCTGAAAATGAAGTCTTTTTTTCAAACCGTTGGAAAGAAATGCTGGGATACCGCAGGGAGGAAATTCCCAATGACATTTCTTCCTGGGAAAAGCTGGTACATCCCGATGATATTTCACAGGTGCAACATGAACTGCAACGGCACCTGGAGGGGGAAACCCCCTATTACAGTATCGAATACCGTATTCTGACAAAAAAGGGGGAATACCGGTGGATCCTCGACCGGGGAAAAGTGGTGGAAAAAAACGGGGAAGGGAAACCCCTGCGAATGATCGGGACACATTCCGATATACATTTCCTGAAAGAAACACAGCTTGCGCTGGAATACAGGGAGCAGCAACTGAAGCTGGCTATGAGAGCGGCCAAGTATTACACCTTTTTCTACGCCCCACAGGAACACTCCCTGATGTTTTCCGATAACTTCTGGGAGGATCTGGGATACAGGAAGAAGGCTTCCCCTGAGGAAAATGATATTTATGCATACCTGCATCCCGACGACCGCGGGCCTTTTGAGAAATCGCTGGAGGCATACCGGGAAAAGAATCCTTCCGATTATTATTACGAATTCCGTTTCAGAGCATCGGAGGGGGTGTATCGCTGGTATGGGGTATCGGGCCGGCAGATGCGGTCCATCGACGGGGAGGAATCGTATGCCCTGCAGGGGCTTTTAACGGATATCACTGCCAGAAAGGAAACCGAGCAGGCCATCCGGAGAATGAATGAAGAACTGGAAGAAAGGGTTAAAGCCAGAACAGCCGAGTTGCGTGAGGCGTACCGTGAACTGGAATCGTTCAGTTATTCCGTTTCACATGATCTGAGGGCCCCCCTCCGGCATATCGACGGGTTTGCGGAAATGCTCAGGGAGCGGAGCTACGATCAGCTCGACGCAACCGGGAAACAGTACCTTTTGAATATTTGCGAATCGGCCAAACGCCTGGGTGAAATGATTGAAAACCTTCTGGTGTTTTCCCGGGCAGGGAGGTCGGAACTGCACCCTATTCGTTTCAATCTGAACCTGTTGTTTGCGGAAGTGATCAACGAATTTTTGCCTGAAACCCGCGACAGAAATATCCATTGGGAGATCGAACCTCTGGGGGAAGTGGTTGCCGACCCCTCCCTCCTGCGGCAGGTGGTGTACAATTTGATTTCCAACGCGGTAAAATATACCGGAAAGAAAGAAAAGGCGGTGATTTCCGTGGGAAAAAAAATACTCGGCGGTCGCACAGTGTATTTTGTAAAAGACAACGGTGTGGGATTCCGGATGAAATACGCCGAAAGGATTTTCGGTGTGTTCCAGCGACTGCACCTGGATGATGAATTTGAAGGGACCGGAATCGGACTGGCCCACGCAAAAAAAATCATACAGCGGCACGGGGGCAAAATCTGGGCCGAAGGAAAAGAAGGGGAAGGTGCCGTGTTTTATTTTTGCCTGGCCTCCGGATGATCCCCGGGGAACGTTTGTTAACAACGGATTACCGGAAAACACCGGTTGTTACGTTTCAGACAGTGCCTGACAGTTAAGATAACATGATTTTAACAATATGGGTAAACCTTATCACTTTCTGTATCTGGAAGACAGCGATTTCGACGTACAGATATTCACTTCTGCCCTGCAAAAGGGAAATATCGATTTCGACCTGGTGCATGTTAAAACCCGCGAGGATTATGTAAAAGCCCTGGAAACGGATCATTTTGATATCATCTTTTCCGATTATGCCCTGCCTGCCTTCGACGGGATGTCGGCGCTGGAAATGGCCAGAGAAAAGGCGCCCACCACGCCGTTTATCATTGTATCGGGGAACATCGGTGAGGAGCTGGCCATCGAAACACTTAAAAGGGGGGCTACCGATTATGTACTGAAAAGCCACTTTGCCCGGTTGATCCCTTCTATTCAACGGGCCCTGGAAGAAAAGTCGGAAAAGGAACATCGCAGAACCGCCGAAGAGATCAAAAGCCGGTATGATTTTATTGTGAACAGTTCCCGCAATTTCCTTTCGCTGGTAAACCGTGATTATGCCTACGAAGCCATTAACAATGCCTTCTGTTCGGCACACAACCTGGTACGTGAAGAGATCATAGGAAAGAAACTTT
This sequence comes from Bacteroidota bacterium, assembly GCA_011049175.1. Taxonomy (GTDB): domain Bacteria; phylum Bacteroidota; class Bacteroidia; order Bacteroidales; family VadinHA17; genus HyVt-105. The sequence continues at coordinate 44,660 of DSCJ01000128.1, forward strand.
CCGAAATATGGGGAGAAGAAAATTTCCATAAGGAGATCAAGAAAAATCTTGACCAGTCGTTTGCAAACAAAGAGATACATTACCAGGCCTGGTTTGAAACCCCCAGGGACGGGTTGCGTTGTTTTGAAGTATCTTTCTTTCCGTACAAGAACAAAAAGGGAGAGATTACCCATACGGTGGTCAATACGGTTGATATTACCGAAAAGAAAAGAGCCGAGCAGGCCCTGAGGGAAAGCGAGGAAAAATACCGCACAGTGGTTGAAAAAGCCCGCGACGGAATCGTTATCCTGGTTTCCGGGAAAGTGGTTTTTGCTAACAGCCACCTGCTGGAACTGTCGGGTTATTCCATGCAGGAGGTGATGGAACAGCCTTTTGAACGGTTCATTCATCCCGGTTACCGTCGAAAAGTGGTGGAAATGTATCACATGAGGAATAAGGAGCCGGGTATTCCCAGTCTGTATGAAACCGTTCTGCAAAAGAAGGACGGGACCGAACTGCTGATGGAAGTGAATGTGGGTCTTACCCGATTTCAGGGGAAAAATGCCGAACTGGTTGTTCTCAGAGATATCACCAGCCGGAAAAAGACTGAAGAAGCCCTGCGCATTTCGGAAATGAAATTCAAAAGTTTTGTTGAACAAACCCCTGAAGGGATCGTCATTGTTGATGAATCGGGTAGGGTGGCGGAGTGGAATCCCGGAAGCGAACTGCTGACCGGAATCAGGCGGGTGCAGGTGCTTCACCGGTATGTATGGGACCTGCAGGCAGACATCAACCGGCTGATGGGAATTAACGGCAATGCTGCAAAGTACCGGGAATTAACGGAAAAAGCCCTGACAACCGGTAAAGCCGACTGGTTTTACCGCATTGAAGAAAAGGAAATCCTCAGAAACGGGGAAAAACTGTTTATCCAGTTATCGGTATTCCCCATCAAATCATCCAGAGGATTTATGCTGGGAGGGGTGTTCAGGGATATCACCGACCGCAAAAAAGCGGAGGTCATGATCAGGAAACAGACCGAAGACCTCAGCCTGATCAATGATCTGAACAATGCTGTGAACAAGGGGAAAACCCTGAAACAAATTATGGGCATGCTATCCAGAAAAACCCAGAAGATTTTTTCCGGGAACGGAGTGAGCGTTTTTATGCTATCGGAAAACCACCATGAGCTGGTATCCGGATATATGGGAATGGATGCCCGCGATGTGGCTGCCACAGCCGGTGTAAAACTTCCGGCAAATACCCATCTGATGAGCATTCCTCTGAAATCATCACACCCTTTCCTGGATGCATTGAATAAAAAGAAACCGGCCCGGATTACACAAGAAGAGGTTATCCTGAAAATCATATCTTCTTATTTCCTGGAAGCACTCTCAAAAAGTACGCTCAGGAAAATAAAGAAAGCGCTCGACATCATGGCGGTTCTGATTATTCCGCTATACATTGAGAACGAACCGGTGGGTGTTATGGTCCATTCACGCGGTAAACCCTATGAAAAAGAGGAAGTCGACCGGCTTTTCCGGCTGGGCGGGCAGGTAAGCTCCATTATTATCCGTAAACGTAACGAAGAACGGATGCGTGACAGCGAAATACGCTACCGGACCGTATTTGAAACGGCCAACGATGCCATTTTCCTGCTGAAAGACGGAAAGGTCTTCGATTGCAACCGGGAGGCACTTCGTATGTTCGGCTATTCCAAAAATGAATTCCTGGGTATGGAACCGGCCGGCTTTTCTCCGCCACAACAGCCCGACGGGAGACCATCCTCTACCTCTTCCTATGAAAAAATGAAAAATACCATACGGAAAGGCCCGCAGTATTTCGAGTGGATACACCGGCGGGCAGGCGGATCTGATTTCTTTGCAGAGGTCAGCCTGAATACCGTGCGCCTGAAAGGAGAAGATTATATTCAGGCTATCGTACGGGATATCTCCGAGAAGAAAAAAGCCGGGGAGGAACAACGAAGGCTGATTACGGCCATTGAGCAATCGGCAGAGACCGTTATGATCACCAACCGTGAAGGGATCATCCTGTATGTTAATCCGGCTTTTGAACAGGTTACCGGTTATTCCCGGAACGAAGTCACCGGCAAAACACCCGGAATACTGAAAAGCGGTAAACAATCTGAAGAATTCTATGCCGAACTATGGGAAACCATAAGCCATGGGAAAGTGTGGAAGGGAAAAATCGTAAACAGGAAAAAGGACGGAAGCCTTTTCGAGGAATATGCCACCATTTCGCCGGTGAGAAACGAAAGCGGAATAGTGGAGAACTATGTGGCGGTAAAAAGGGATATTACCAGGGAGTCAAAACTGGAAACACAACTGAGGCAGGTACAGAAAATGGAGACCATTGGTACCCTGGCCGGCGGCATAGCACACGATTTTAACAATATTCTGGGCACAATCATGGGATATACCGATATGCTCAAAAAGGAATTATCTGAAGAGTCGGGTGCTCACCGTGATCTGGAGCAGATCATGAAAGCTTCCCAGCGGGGCAAGGACCTGGTCAATAAGATCCTGACCTTCAGCCGGCAGGTGGATCACCGGATGGAACCGGTTCATTTTGACCGGATTGTCAGGGAATCGATCGAAATGCTCAAACCTTCACTGAGTCCGAAAATCAGGATCAGATCGCGCATTGCTGCCGACTGTCCTCCGCTGGAAGGAGATCCAACCCAGCTTCAGCAGGTGGTGATGAACCTGTGTACCAATGCAGCCTACTCCATGCGTAAAAATGGCGGTGTGATGGCTATTGCCCTTGACTGGATAGAATCCGGACATCCGGAACTGGATAAACAGGTACAGTTGCCCGCCGGAAAATACCTTATGCTGGTTGTGCGCGATGAGGGAACGGGAATGGCGTCCGATGTGGTACCGAGGATTTTTGAACCGTTCTTTACCACCAAACCGGTGGGAGAGGGGACCGGCCTGGGTCTTTCGGTAACACATGGTATTGTGAAGAGAATGGGGGGAGAGATCATCGTGGATACCGAAGAAGGGGAAGGTTCCACTTTCCGGGTGTTTTTTCCTTACCGGGAACCTGTTTCATAACCTTGCGACTAAATCTCCCGCTTTTCTCTGCAAAAAGAGTATCTTGCCTTTCTGAATTTTCTGGACGGTTTCTTTCAGGATAACCAATCGAACCTTTTATCCGTAGAAACGTTTATAACTTTCATAAAAGGGGCTATGAGCAAAACGATACTGTTGATTGATGATGACGCCGACTTCCGTCTGATGCTGAAGAAGTTGCTGGAAACTAACCGTTACCGTGTATTCGATGCAAAGAACGGAACAGAAGGAATGTCGATCATGCAAACGGAAGAGATTCAACTGGTGGTTACCGATATCATCATGCCCGATATGGACGGTATCGAAACCATTATGAAGATCCGTTCCGATTACCCCGGCACGCCGATGATCGCCATTTCAGGCGGGGGAAGGATCGGTCCGGCCGATTACCTGAATGCCGCCCATACCCTGGGCGCTTCACGTGTTATGGCCAAGCCCTTTACCAACGAAGATTTTCTTGAGCAGGTGCAGGAAGCGCTGGCCGAATCATCTTAACCTGTCATTTCCTTAAGTTTATGGGCGATACGATACAAATGAAAGGGGGTAAGCCGGAGGTTCCCGACCGGGTGGTGATCCCCTTTATCGAAGGCGACGGTACGGGTCCGGATATTTGGGCTGCTTCGGTGCGGGTTTTTGATGCCGCCGTGGAAAAGGCGTACGGTAAAAAGAGAAAAATCCTCTGGAAAGAAATCATGGCCGGCGAAAAAGCATACCGGGAAACCGGGCAGTGGCTGCCCGGGGAAACCCTCGATACCATCCGGCGGTATCGGGTGGCTATCAAGGGACCCCTGACCACTCCCGTGGGCGGGGGGATCCGTTCACTGAATGTGGCCCTGAGGCAGGAACTGGACCTGTATACCTGCCTCCGTCCGGTTAGGTATTACCAGGGCGTTCCATCCCCGGTGAACCAGCCCGAAAGGACCAATATGATCATTTTCAGGGAGAATTCGGAAGATATCTATGCCGGGATAGAATGGATGGCGGAAACTCCTGAAGTGAAAAAAGTTATCCGGTTCCTGTCGGAGGAAATGGGGGTGAAGAAGATCCGTTTTCCGGAAACTTCCTCCATAGGGATCAAGCCCGTTTCACGGGAAGGGACCGAACGGCTGGTAAGGGCCGCCCTGCAGTATGCCATCGATCACAGCAAGCCATCGGTAACACTGGTGCATAAGGGAAACATCATGAAATTTACTGAGGGAGCTTTCAAGACCTGGGGCTACGAACTGGCCGAAAGGGAATTCGGCGAAAGGGTCTTTACCTGGGCTGCCTACGACAGGATCAGGGATGAACAGGGCGATGAAGCGGCCGTGCTGGCCCAGCGGGAGGCCGTGCTGCAGGGCAGGGTGATTGTCAAGGATGTAATAGCCGATGCCTTTTTGCAACAGATACTTACCCGCCCCGATGAATATTCGGTAATTGCCACTCTCAACCTGAACGGAGATTATATTTCCGATGCCCTGGCTGCTATGGTAGGCGGGATCGGGATTGCCCCGGGCGCCAATATCAATTATGAAACCGGTCATGCCGTTTTTGAAGCTACCCATGGAACAGCTCCCAAATATGCCGGCCTTGACAAGGTCAATCCCGGCTCATTGATTCTTTCCGGCGTTATGATGCTGGAATACATGGGATGGGACGAAGCGGCCCAAACCATAGTTGATGCCCTTTCAAGCACCATCGTTTCCGGAAAGGTGACCTATGATTTCGAGCGCCTGATGCAGGGAGCCACCCTGCTGAAAACTTCCGAATTCGCAACGGAAATCATCGGAAATATGTGAACATAAACACCATTTCCTTTGTTATGAAGCATAGTATTTAATATGGTTCATATTTTAAAGGAAACGATTATGCTGTCACAAAAAATTGAAGAAATCTGCAACAGGCAGGTGGAAAGGGAAGGCTATTCCTTCATTCTGTATCTTGCCATGGCCTCATGGGCGGAAACACGCGGCTATCCGGGAATCGCCCGCTGGCTGTATGCCCAGGCCGATGAAGAGAAAATGCACATGCTGAAGTTCATTGCCTACATCAATGAAAGGGGTGGAAGGGCAGTGATTCCTACTTTCAGGAAACCTCCGGAAGAGTATGAGTCGGTGCAAAAGCTTTTTACCGAAGTGCTTAAGCACGAACAGTTTATTACGGGGTCGATCCATGAGATCGTGGAACGTTGCCTGGAGGAAAAGGATTATACTACCCATAACTGGGTGCAATGGTTCGTGACCGAGCAGATTGAGGAAGAATCGTCTGTGATGGATATCCTTGATAAACTGAACCTGGTGGGGGAAAAGAATATGTATATGTTCGACCGGGATATATTCGGCTTGCGGAGCGAAGCTGAGCCGGAGGGTTGAGGCATGGGTGAGCCGTAATACGAGAGCTGGCTAATCCGGATGTTGGTGCATGGCCCACCTTCCCCGCACTATTGCGAACGAAACGGGCCTGTGGGACTGATGGAAGGAATATATCAAGTTCCTGCAAACAGGCCAATGCCAAAAGTGTCTCGATAAATTGGCTGATTCTTCTCTTCCACAAACAAGCAGCTCCTACGAAGCTATGTTCCGGGAACGGAGCGAAACAGGGGCCGGTGGGATGTAACTATCAATGGGTTAAGTGGCAAGAACGAATTATTATCTCACCAGACAGGTGATGGCTATTTTTCTGTAATTGATTGAAAAAATATAACAAATAATAATATCTCATATTGACTTGCGAATATAAGGACGTAGTATGCAACGTAGACAACTGGCTTTGTTATGACATAATCAGCAATTATTTGTATATTTGAAAAAAATGCTGTTATGGAATTGTCAGAAATTAAACAGGCTATTGAAAAACTCAGTGAAGAGGAGCGTCAA
>DSCJ01000086.1 GCA_011049175.1 Bacteroidota bacterium
AAAAAAAACAGTTATGCTCAATACCATCTTCACACACCGTTCCATCAGAAAATACAAACCCGATGCGGTAGCTCCCGATCTGCTCGACAAAATACTGGAAGCGGGCACCCGCGCCTCCACTACCGGCAATATGCAGGTGTACAGCATGATTGTCAGCACGGGCGAGGAAATAAGGAAACAATTGTGGGAGCAGCATTTCAAGCAGAATATGGTGCTGGAGGCTCCGGTGCATATCACTTTCTGTGCCGACCTGAACCGTTTTGAAAAATGGTGCCGCCGGCGGGAAGCGGAACCCGGTTACCGCAATTTTCTTTGGTTTCTCAATGCCGCCACCGATGCCCTGCTTGCATCACAGAATGTTTGCCTGGCGGCTGAAGCCCATGGCCTTGGTATATGTTACCTGGGAACCGCCGTTTACAATGCCGACCGGCTCATAGAGATACTGAAACTCCCTGAGGGGGTTATTCCGGTTGCCGCTATTGTCATGGGGTATCCGGCCGAGAATCCCGGGCTAACCGACCGCCTGCCTATGGAGGCCGTGGTACACAGGGAAAAATACGAAGATTATGACCCGCAGCGGATCGACCGGCTATACCGCGAAAAAGAATCCCTCGATGCTACCAGAGAGCTGCTGGAAATGAACAATAAACCCAACCTTGCTCAGATCTTTACCGATCTGCGCTACACGAAAAAAGACAATGAATTTTTTTCCGGCAAGCTCATCGAACTGCTAAAGAAACAGGGATTCCTTCCCTGAACGAAGGGTTTCATTCATGTCTTTGTACATAGTATGAATTTGCCTGGGCTGTCGGGGTGATGACCAGGTCGTTAATGCACACATGAGGCGGGCGGGTAATGGCAAACAGGATGGTTTCGGCCACATCCCTTCCGTTCAGCGGAGTCATGCCACGGTAAGGGTCCTTTGCTTTCCGGGCATCTCCTTTAAACCGGACCAGGGAAAATTCCGTTTCCACCAGTCCGGGCGCAATGTTGGTCACCCGGATGCCGTGGGAGAGCAGGTCGATGCGCATGGCTCTTGAAAGAGCATCCACCGCGTGCTTGGTGGCACAGTATACATTTCCGCGTTCATACACTTCTTTGCCTGCAATGGAACCCAGGTTGACCACATGTCCGTGCCCTCGTTCCACCATCCCTGGAAGCAGGCTGCGGGTCATGTACAGCAGGCCTTTGATATTGGTGTCGATCATCCGCTCCCAGTCGTTTATATCCCCTTCCTGCAGGTGATCAAGGCCGGCAGCCAGGCCGGCATTGTTGATCAGGATATCCACCTGAGCCCATTCCGCCGGGAGAGTGCCAACCGCCTTATCCACGGCTATCCTGTCCGAAACATCCAGAGGAACGATCCATGCCGGTGTCCCGGTTCGGCGGTGTATTTTTTCCGAAAGTTCTTCCAGTGGCTTCTTTCTCCGGGCAGAGAGGATGAGCCGGTATCCGTTCTCAGCCAGAAGGAGGGAGGTTTCCATTCCAATTCCGGCGGAGGCTCCGGTGATCCATACCGTTTTTTTTCCTTTGCTCATGGTTGCTTTTTTTATTCCGAACGGGTAAAAATAGAGAAAAAAAGGGACTTCTCCGTAAGGCCTTTCCCCAGAGGTTTACCTGGGATATCCGGGGGAAATTTTCCGGCAGGTTTCTCCAATTCAGCATATTGTTGATTATATTTGCTTCGGTATACTAAAGCCTTATATATGCCCGCACAAAAAGTGAATGAACAGACCGCCGGCGAACTGGGGATCAACCGGGAGGAATATCAGAGAATCAGAGAGATTCTGGGCCGTACACCGAATTTTACCGAATTGAGTATCTATTCGGTCATGTGGTCGGAGCATGCTTCTTACAAGAATTCAATCAAATGGCTGAAAACACTGCCTCGCAAGGGAAAATATCTTCTGGCAGAGGCGGGTGAGGAGAACGCGGGTCTGGTGGATATTGGAAATGATCTGGTCTGTGCCTTTAAAATAGAATCGCACAATCATCCCTGTGCCATTGAACCCTATCAGGGGGCTGCCACCGGTGTGGGAGGGATCAATCGCGATATATTTACCATGGGTGCCCGGCCCATTGCGCAGTTGAATTCCCTTCGGTTCGGGGAGATCCATCTCGACCGTACCCAGTGGTTGATGCGCGGTGTGGTGCAGGGTATCGGCGATTACGGGAATTCTTTTGGTGTGCCTGTGGTGGGTGGGGAAGTGTATTTCGACCCCTGTTACCGCACCAATATTCTGGTCAACGCCATGTCGGTGGGGATCCTCAAAAAGGGGGAAATGATCTCAGCCACTGCCCGGGGGAAGGGAAATCCAGTGTATATCGTGGGATCGCTCACCGGAAAGGACGGCATCCACGGGGCTACGTTCGCTTCGGCCGATATAACGGAAAATTCAGCTGAGGACCTGCCTTCCGTGCAGGTGGGTGATCCGTTCCAGGAGAAACTACTGCTCGAGGCTACCCTTGAACTGAACCGCACCGGAGCCGTGGTGGGGATGCAGGATATGGGAGCCGCAGGGATCATCTGTTCTACCTCTGAAATGTCGGCCCGCGGAAAGTGCGGAATGCGGATCGATCTGGACCGGGTTCCTCTCAGGCAGGAAGATATGGAACCGTTTGAAGTCCTGCTGTCGGAATCACAGGAAAGGATGCTGGTGGTGGTGAAAAAGGGCAGGGAAAAGGAGGTGGAAGCCATTTTCGACAAATGGGACCTGAGTTGTGAGATCATTGGAGAAGTGATTCCCGAAGACAGGTTGATTTTTTCCTGGCATGGAAAGCCGGTGGCCGATGTCCCGGCTTCATCGCTGGTACTGGGCGGAGGGGCTCCCGTATATGAACGCGAAACCCGGGAACCTGCCTATATAAAAGAATACCGCAAGTTCAGCATCGACAACGTACCTGAACCGGATAATTTGAATGAAGTGGCCTATGCCCTGGTCAGGAATCCCAACATTGCTTCCAAACAGTGGGTTTACCACCAGTACGATACCATGGTACGGACCAATAATCTGTCTACCAATTTTCCATGTGATGCAGGACTGGTCAATATCAAGGGAACCCGTACGGCCCTGGCGCTCACGGTCGATTGCAACGCCAGGTATGTACATGCGGATCCCTACATCGGAGCCCAGATTGCTGTGGCCGAGGCGGCCAGGAATATTGTGTGTTCGGGGGGAGAACCCATGGCCATTACCAATTGCCTGAATTTCGGGAATCCATACAATCCCGAGGTGTACTGGCAGTTCGTTCAGGCAGTGAAAGGGATGGGGAAAGCCTGTAAAAAGTTCGAAACCCCCGTTACGGGAGGGAATGTGAGTTTTTACAACCAGTCGGTTATCGACGGGAAGGAAGTGCCGGTTCATCCCACCCCCACCATCGGAATGCTTGGCCTGCTCAGGGAGAAGAACAATCAAATGACCATGGCTTTCAAAAGCAAGGGCCACATGATCTTTCTGCTGGGGAAATCGCAAAACGATATATCCAGCTCGGAATATCTGGTCTCCTGGCATAAGATGACCCAGTCACCCCCTCCACATTTCGACCTGGATTTCGAGCACCGGCTGCAACAGGTGGTCAAAAAACTCATTGCCTATAGCCTGGTGATGTCGGCACACGACATTTCGGAAGGCGGACTGTTTATCGCCCTGCTGGAGTGCGGCATGCCGCGCAGCCTGGGATTCGATATAACCACCGATGCGGAAATCAGAAAAGACGCTTTTCTTTTCGGGGAGGCTCAGAGCCGGGTGGTGGTTTCCGTGGCTCCCACCCGCGAGACCGAATTCATTGATTTTATGCTGAAGGAGGATTTTCCGTTCTCAGCCCTGGGTCATGTTACCAAAGGCGAAATACGGGTGGATGATATCTCCTTCGGATTTGTGTGCGATATGAAAAAATTCTACGATACAACGCTTGAAAAATACCTGGAAGACCCTGTATCCTGACATTCCCGGTCGTTTCATTGCTTTTTTCCCTGAAAGGATAATAATACCGTATGAAATCAGTTATGTGTTTACAAGGGTAGACCGGGAAATTGAAAACGAAATTCCATATCATCTTCTGGACAGCACTGGTCTTCTTCCTGTGCGATACGGCCGCGCAACGATCCAGGGTGAAGAATGATCCGGCCTACGACAAGAAACCCCTCCACTTCGGGTTTACGGTGGGACTGAATACCATGGATTTCGGGGCGGTGATCTCCGAATCGGCCTACCTCGATACCGCCCTTTTTGCCGATGTAACCCGACTGAAACCCGGATTCAATATCAATATTGTTTCCAACCTGAGAATGAATGAGTACTTTGATCTGCGCTTCCTGCCAGGGATTGGTTTCGGACAGCGAAACCTGGTGTACTATTCCGACAGGCAGAAGGTTGGAACTGTCCAGAAACTGGAATCATCCTACCTGGAATTTCCCCTGGTGGTGAAATACAAATCTACCCGGATCAACAATTACAGGCCCTACCTGCTGGGAGGGCTGAATTACCGGATCGACCTGGCTGCCAGAAAAGAATATGATGATGCGGAGGATCTGTACCTGCGTTTGAAACGTTCTGACCTGCATTATGAGATTGGTTTCGGAATAGATTGTTATCTCCGGTATTTCAAGTTTTCCACCGAGCTGAAGCTGGCAACCGGTACCCGTGATATCCTGATGGATGATCCCAATGCAACACATCCTGAGTATGTCAATGCGATCGGCCGTCTTAGGTCGAATATCCTTATTCTGTCTTTTCATTTTGAATAACCGTTATTCTTTGCCATGCCCCGTGAATTCGACCTTACCCTCCCGCCTGCCGGAGGGGATGAAAAGGAAGCCATACTCAGTGCGCTGCGCAGCCGGGGCGAACTTTCCCCGGAAAGCGATACCTTTGTTCAGATCCTGAAAAAATCGCTGGATGCGCGCCGGGGGACCCTTCGCTGGCATTACCGGCTGAGGGTGTTCGCTGCCGGTGAAGAACGGCAGCAACCTTTTCGGCCCGGATATTACGATGTGCATCGAGCCGAACCGGTTTATATTGCAGGTACGGGTCCCGCGGGTTTATTCTGCGCCCTGCGGCTGCTGGAACTGGGCCGAAAACCGGTACTGCTGGAAAGAGGTAAGGAAGTGGGCCTGCGGAAACGCGATGTGGCAGCCATTTCAAGAGAACACCGGGTGGATCCCGATTCGAATTATTGTTTCGGAGAAGGGGGAGCCGGTACTTTTTCCGACGGGAAATTGTATACCCGTTCAAAAAAACGGGGTGATACCGGCAAAATACTGCAAACCCTGGTCTGGCACGGAGCACCCCCGGAAATTCTCTATGAATCGCATCCGCATATTGGCACCGACCGGCTACCCGGGGTGATCAAAAAGATCAGGAACACTATTCTGGAACATGGAGGAGAATTTCATTACCAGACCCGGCTTACGGGTTTGATGAGTGTGGCCGGTCGGCTTACCGGTTTTATTACCGAACCGGGAGGCAAAATGAACACGCATTGCCTGGTGCTTGCCACCGGTCATTCGGCCAGGGATGTATACGAACTGCTGGCCCGTGAGGGGATCAGGCTGGAAATGAAGGGCTTTGCCATGGGGGTGCGGGTGGAACACCCCCAGGAACTGATCAACCGTATTCAGTATCATGGAATTAAGAATATTCCGGGGGCGCCTGCAGCAACCTACCGCCTGGCGACCCGGGCCGGGAAATTTGGCGTATATAGCTTCTGCATGTGTCCCGGTGGTTTCATTGTTCCTTCGGCCACTTCTCCGGGGGAAGTGGTTGTAAACGGCATGTCGTCCTGGCGCCGGAATTCACCTTACGCCAATGCCGGAATAGTTACGGAAATAACGGAAGAGGACATTCCCGCTGTTTCCCGGCACGGGGTGCTGGCAGGAATGAAATTCCAGGAAAATATGGAAAAACAGGCGTGGCTGGAAGGGGGAAAAACCCAGCAGGCCCCGGCGCAGAAGCTGACCGATTTTCTGGAGAACAAACGGCCGGCATCCCTTCCGCCGTGTTCCTATTTTCCCGGGCTGCAGCCTTCTCCCTTGCATGAATGGCTGCCGCCTTTTATGGTGGAACGGCTGAAACAGGGATTCCGGCTTTTTGATGAAAAGATGAGGGGATTTATTACCGGCGAAGCGTTACTGGTGGGAGTGGAATCACGTACCTCCAGCCCGCTCAGGGTGGTCAGAGATGCCAGGAACCACACTTCGGTGTCGTGTGAGGGATTGTTTCCCTGCGGAGAGGGCGCCGGTTATGCCGGTGGGATCGTTTCATCGGCCGTCGACGGGCAAAATACGGCCGATAAGGTTCATGCCTGGCTCAGCCGTGGTTAACCTTTCGCTGCCTTCTTCTGAACTCGGCACAAACCACGGCCGCGGATACGGCCACATTGAGCGAATCGAGCCCTGATCCCGGATGGGAAGGAATACTGATCTTCCGGTGAATGCGGGGAAGCAGTGCGGGGGAAATTCCCGCACCCTCATTTCCCATTACAATGATCCCTCGATAGTTAAGAGGGGTATCGTACAGACAATCGCCGTCGGGGAAGGTGCCGTAAACATGCGGAGGGCCGGGTGGAGGAAAACGTTCCAGAACTTCTTCCATGGGCAGGTAATGTACCCTTACCCGGAACAGGGATCCCATGGTGGCCTGTACCGCTTTGGGATTGTACGCATCTGCCGTGCCGGGCGTACAGAAAATATCGTATATGCCGAACCACTCGGCCAACCGGATGATGGTGCCCAAATTCCCGGGATCCTGAATGTTCTCAAGCGCCAGCGAAAGGGACTGTTCCACGGTTTCCCAGGCGGGCGAGTAATCAGGCTTTCGAAACACGGCCAGCACTTCCTGGGGGGTGCTCATCAAACTGACCGATTTCATTTCTTTTTCACCAAGCAAATCGGGGGTTACTTTTATATCACTCAGAAGGTGGCTGTGTTCCCTGATCCATTTTTCGGTACCTGCCAGGATACAGGCTTCAGCGCCTTCCTGCAGCAGTTCTTCCACTATTTTACGCCCTTCGGCCAGAAACAGGCTGTACCGGTCGCGATATTTTTTCTGTTGCAGAGAACGGATTAGTTTTTGTTTGTTTTTCGACAGCATGGTCCTTAATTTGTGGTGTCCGGTAACGGCAGGTTCGTGGAATGTATTTATCTCCCCTGATTTTATCTATATTTGCATGGCATCTTTTGCCGTACGACCATTGAACAGGAGTAAGCGAAATACGTCACCCTTTTCTCCGGCCAGGTTATTCTGGTATGCGGCAATATTCATTCTTCCCCTTACTTCATGTAATCCTACGAAATACGTTCCCGAAAACGAATACCTGCTTCACAAAAATAAGCTTAAATTCGAGAACCGGAAGATCGAAAAGGAGCAGCTACGCAGTTATATGCGGCAACATCCCAACAAAAAGATCCTGGGAGTGCGTTTTCACCTGGGTCTGTACAATCTATCCAACCTGGAAAAGGACAACTGGTTCCATAACTGGCTCAGGAAAATCGGAGAACCGCCCGTGATCTATGAACCCCGCCTGCGCGAGCTGTCCCGTGACCAGCTAAAACAGTATATCCGGAACAAAGGGTATTTCAATGCCGAGGTGACCGATATGGCTACATTCAGGAAACAGAAAGCCACCGTTTCTTACCATATCCATGCCGGCGATCCTTATACCCTGCGCGAACTCCATTACAAGTTCGAGGATCCCACCCTGGAAGAGGTTGTGCTGGCCGATTCGGCGCGGACACTGTTGAAACCCGGTGTGCGTTATGAACAGGACCTTTTGCAGGAAGAACGGCAACGGCTTGAGACCTTTCTGAAAAACAGGGGGTATTTTAATTTTAGCAAGGAATACATCTATTTTGAAGTGGATTCCACGGTGGGGAACCGCCAGGTGGATGTTTTTCTGGGAATAAAACCGTATCAGGTAAGGGTAACACCCACCCGCTTCAGCACGGAACCTCACCGCAAATACCGCATCAATCAGGTGAACGTTTTTATGGATTATGACCCGGTGCAGGCACTGGCCGAGGGGAATTCCTATTTCAGCGACCTGGATACGATGGTGTACCGGGGGATTTCGTTTACCGGGAAAGATCTGGATTTTACCGTCAGGCCCAGGGTGGTGACCCGCTCCAACTACATTATGGAAGGGAACCGATACCGTGTGGAAGATGTGGACAAAACCTATGAACACCTTAGTTCTTTGCGTATTTTCAAGGGGATCAACATCCAGTTTTTCGAGGATCCATACCGGCCTGTCGGCCCCGATGATGAGTACCTGCTGAACTGCCAGATACAGCTTACCCCTATGACACGCCAGTCGTATACCATGGAGGTGGAGGGCACAAATTCTTCGGGAAACCTGGGCGTTGCCGGCAATTTTATTTACCAGCACAAAAACCTTTTCCGGGGTGCCGAAATATTCGGCCTGAAATTCAAGGGAGCTATTGAAACCCTTACTGAAAATGAAAGCGGACTGAAGAACACCCTTGAACTGGGGGTCGAAGCCAACCTGCAGTTGCCCGTGTTCCTGCTTCCTTTTCTGAACAAGGAAAGCTTTGTGAAGAAGTATGATCCGAAGACACGGATCAGCATGGCTTACAATTTCCAGCGGCGTCCCGATTATACCCGCACCATTGCCAATGCGTCTTTCGGGTACCGTTGGGACGGGAACCGGTTCAATTCGCATACGGTGAATCCCTTCGAACTCTATGCGGTCAGGATATTTAATATCAGTCCGGATTTCATGGACCGGATCAAGGGAACATACCTGGAATACAGCTACAAGAACGTAATGATCCCCGAGTTCACCTATAACTTTGTATACAACAATCAGAACATAAAGCGGAAAACCGATTTTATCTTTTTCCGATTCAATGCCGGGATGGCCGGAAACCTGCTCACAGGGTTTCACAAACTGGCTGATACGCCCAAACCGAACGGGGCATACCGCCTGTTTGGAATGGAATATGCCCAGTATGTGAAATCAGATTTCGACCTGAGTTTTCACCAGGTGCTGAACGAATCGAACGAATTCGTGTACCGGTTGTTCGGTGGCATTGGCTATCCGTACGGGAATTCCCGTGCCCTGCCTTTCGAAAAAAAGTATTTTTCCGGAGGGGCCAACAGCCTGCGGGCGTGGCATGTACGATCGCTGGGACCAGGTTCGTATTACGATGAGGCCAACCTGCGGTATCCCAACCTGACAGGGGACATCAAGATGGAGGCCAATGTGGAATACCGGTTCAAATTGTTCTGGGTCATGGAAGGCGCTCTGTTCCTCGATGCCGGTAACGTATGGGATATCAGTGCACGCGACGAAAGGACGGGCGCCGAGTTCAAATGGGACCGTTTCTACCGGGAGATTGCTATTGGCACAGGCCTGGGTTTCCGCTTCGACTTTTCGTTCGTTCTGTTCCGGCTCGATCTGGGTATGAAGGTCCGCGATCCCAAAGAACCGGAGCATCTGCGGTGGGTAATAGGAACAGAAAGGTGGACCCTGAAAGATGATTTTACCCTCCAGATCGGGATCGGGTATCCCTTCTGATTGTTCAGATGTAACTCAGCTTGATCATGTTGGTCTGCCCCCGTTTGATCAGCGGGGTGCTGCCCGCATGAACCACCACCTGCCCCTCCTCAACCAGCCTTTTATCTTTCAGGAATGCGATGGTGTGGGCAATGGCTTCGTCAATTTTTTCAAAGGGATCCATGTGGAATGCCTGGACACCCCACAGCAGGGAAAGGGAATTCAGAAGTTTTTTGTTGCTGGTGAAGGCAAAAATATCGGTGGTGGGCCGGTGGCTTGAAATGCGTTGCGCCGTGTAACCCGAATGGGTGAAGGTAATGATGGCAGTGGCCCGGGCTTGCCGGGCCATCATCACGGCATTGTAACAGATGGAATCGGGCAGGAAAGAGGTTGACATTTCCGTCGGTGCATGTTCGCGGATAAAATGCGCCCCGTTCTTCTCGGTCCAGTTGATGATCTTTTGCATGGTACGGATCACCTCCACCGGATATTTTCCAACGGAGGTTTCCCCGCTCAGCATGAGGGCGTCGGCCCCGTCGAGCACGGCATTGGCCACATCGTTGGCTTCCGCGCGGGTGGGACGGAAGTTGCTGGTCATGCTTTCGAGCATCTGGGTGGCAATAATGACCGGCCGGGCGTGGTCAATGCATTTTCTGATGATGTTTTTCTGAATGAGGGGTACCCTGTCGTAATCCACCTCCACTCCCAGATCTCCCCGGGCAATCATGATCCCGTCAGACAGGTCAATGATATTGTCGATTTCAGCCAGGGCTTCCGGTTTTTCAATCTTTGCAATGATACGCGTGGCTTTCTTTTTCTTCTTCACCAGTTTTTTCAGCTCAATAACATCGGTGGCCGAACGCACGAACGATAGGGCCAGCCAGTCGATATCCTGATCGAGCACAAACCCGGCATCCCGAATGTCTTTTTCCGTTAGGCTTGGCAATGAAATGCGGGTATCGGGAAGATTCACTCCCTTCCGTGAGGAGAGCCATCCTCCGTGTACCACTTCCGCCCTGACCCTGTCGATGCCGTTGGTTTCCAGCACCCTGAGTTTCAGTTTTCCGTCGTCGAGCAGCAGCGGGTCGCCGGGTTTCACATCGGCCGGGAATCCCTGGTAATTCAGGAAGATTTTTTCAGGAGTTCCCATGCAGGGGGTGGTTACTATATCCAGGCTTTTTCCGTTTTCCAGAAAAACCCCGGTGTTCTGCATTTCTCCCACCCGTAGCTTGGGCCCCTGCAGATCGGCCAGAATGGCTATCTGTGTGCCCAGTTCCTCGTTCAGTTCCCGGATATTCCTGATCACTTTCAGGTGGTCGTCATGACAGCCATGTGAAAAATTGAGCCTGCACAGGTCGATGCCTTCGTTGAACATTTGCCGTAAAGTATCCCTGCCGGAGCACGACGGCCCGATGGTGGCGATAATCTTGGTTTTGGATGAGCAAATCGATGCCATAATTCATAATGCTTGATGCCGCATAAAATTAAACAAATATTATCAGCTGGTACAAACAGGAATTATATTTAAACAAAATTCAAGTATATTAAAATAAAAATTAATATTATTAAAATATATATTAATAAATGATATTATAGAATAAATTATATTAATTTTCAATTTCATTTTTCAGAAAGCATTCAGGCATATTGCAGGAAACATGAAAATTTGCCATATTGCAGCCCCTTTGGAGCGTTCATTCACCATGTTACTCATTTTTCTATGGACCTTACCAATCGTGACAGTTTCGGCAGTAAATTCGGAGTGATTGCTGCTGCTGCCGGTTCGGCCATCGGGCTGGGCAATATCTGGCGTTTTCCTTATGTACTGGGTGCCAACGGTGGGGGGGCTTTTCTACTGATCTATCTGATTTTTGTTGTGGTGATCGGTATTCCCGTGATGATGTCGGAATTTGTTATCGGTCGTAGCGCCCAGCGTAACCCCTATGGAGCATTCAGGATTCTGGCCCCGGGCAGGCCGTGGTATCTGGTGGGAATAATGGGCGTGGCGGCCGCCTTTATGATCCTGGCTTTTTATGCTGCCGTGGCGGGTTGGACCATGGAGTACCTTTACCAGTCGGTTGTAAACGGTTTTTCCGGAAAGTCGGCCGAGGAGATGAGCACCATGTTCGATACTTTCCGTTCGGGATCGGCCCGACCCGTCATCTGGTTTCTGGTTTTCATGGTGATGACCTCCTGCATTGTAATGGCAGGCATACAGAAAGGGATTGAAAAATATACCAAGGTGCTGATGCCGGTTCTTCTATTGTTGCTGATTGCCCTGAGTATTCGTTCCCTCACCCTTCCGGGAGCGGGAGAAGGATTGGTATTTCTTTTCAAGCCCGATTTTTCCAAAATAACCGGTAAGGTGGTGCTGGAAGCCCTGGGACAGGCTTTTTTCTCCCTGAGCATAGGGATGGGGACATTGATCACCTACGGTTCGTATATACAGAAAAAAGAAAGACTGGGCAATACGGCGGTAAGTGTGTCACTTACAGACACTTTCATTGCGGTGCTGGCCGGGGTAGCCATCTTTCCCGCGGTTTTTGCTTTCAGCATTGACCCTGCTTCCGGAGAAGACCTGGTGTTCAAAACCCTGCCGGTGATCTTTCAGCAGATGCCCGGAGGGTATTTCTTTTCCCTGATATTTTTCCTGTTGCTGGCGGTTGCGGCTCTTACGTCAACCATCTCGGTGCTCGAGGTGGTGGTGGCCAATTTCACGGAAGAATTCCAGTTCGGCCGAAGGAAAGCCACCGTGCTGGCCGCACTGGCCATTTCCGTGCTGGGTATTTTTGCTTCCGGGTCGTGGTCGTGGTTCAAAGAGCTTGATATTTTTGGTTTCAGTGTTTTTGAACTGCTCGACCATACATCGGCCAATTACATGCTGCCCCTGGGAGGCTTTTTTATTGTGGTATTTGTTGGCTGGTTTATGGGGAAACCGAAAGTGTCGGGGGAATTGTCGAGCAACGGCATGTTCCCTGTAAGGTATTATCCTTTATTCCTGTTCATTGTGAGATTTATAGCTCCCATTGCCATAGCGCTTGTTTTTCTGAACAGCCTGGGGCTATTCTGAACCGGTTTACAGTCAGTGCGGTAATCACCGGTCGGTGAGCGTGCCGCTACGATTTGTTCTGTCCGATGAAATGGCAAGAAAAGATCAGGCCGTTCCTGTCTTTTTCCATGAGGGAAAAGCGGGGCATTCTTTTGTGGATTTGTTTAATGATTGGTATTATCCTGTTTCCGCTTGTACGGAATAAGCTGTTTCCTCCCGTCTGGCCTTCAGCCGAAGAGCTGGCCGAAGAGGTCCGGAATTTTGAGGCGAGCCTGGAGCCGGAAGAGGGGATGGCTTCCTTACAGGAAGAAGGGCAGAATCCGGGCGGGAGGGTGAAGATGTTTCCTTTCAATCCCAATGAAAACTCGTATAGCGACTGGCTGGACCTGGGATTAACGCCCCGTCAGGCCCGTACGGCAGATAATTATTTGAAGAGGGGGGGCGCTTTTCGGGTACCGGCCGATCTGAAAAAGATTTATGGTCTGGATTCCGGCCGGTATGCATTGCTGGAACCGTATATCCGGATTCCGGGAGGCACAGGAGAGGGCAGAGCAGATATGCCTGAGGAGGAACCTGATGGAAGAAAGGCATCCCCGGCCGGTGCAGTACCTCTCGAACTGAATACCGCCGATTCGACCGAACTGCAGGTTCTTCCGGGGGTGGGTCCGGTTCTGGCTTCCCGCCTGGTGCGTTACAGGTTGCTGATAGGCGGGTTTTACAGTATGGACCAGGTGGAGGAGGTATATGGACTGGATGACTCGCTGATTGCAGGCTGGGGAGGCAGGGTATGGATTGACAGCACCCGCATCCGGAAAATGGATCTGAACCGGGCAGGTTTTCGGGAACTGCTCAGGCATCCCTATCTGGATTATTATCATACCAGGGCGCTGGTGCAGTATCGCGAATCGCAGGGGGGATTCAGTAGTCTGGAGGAGATTCGCAGGAACCGGTTGCTCCCAGATTCCATTTACCGAAGGATAGCTCCATACCTGGAAACAGGACACCGGCAACCCTGAACGCCAGCCGGAATTTGATAGCGGGAAAACTTGAATTTGACATAAAATTTTTGTAATTTGAGGGAAAATGATCCGGCGTTGATTGCCGGGAAACCATAACTAACCGGGCGGGTACATCAATCATAAATCCTTTTTCAAAAGAAAATTTTGAAAAATGTATTTTCGGTTCTAAATTTGCGCCTCAATTAATCGGGAAGTAGATATGATAATTATACCTGTTAAAGAAGGAGAAAACATCGAAAGAGCGCTTAAGAAATTCAAACGCAAGTTTGAAAAAACGGGCATTATGCGAGAGCTTCGGGAACGGCAGGCTTTTACGAAACCTTCCGTAAAAAGACGCCAGACGGTGAAACGTGCTGTCTTTCTCCAAAAACTGAAGGAAGACGAAGAGTAATTTGATCCGGATGCTGACACTGTTTGCCTCCTGTGTCCTGCCTGGTTGAATCCGTGATCAAACCTCTGCCTGCATGAAGTACCTGGAAGAATTTATCGGTTTTCTAACACACGAGAAAAGATATTCCATCCATACGGTTGTTTCCTACCGAAATGACCTTCAGCAGTTTATGAGTTTTTGTGCCGGCCAGGAACCCCCTGTTCCGGCCGGGGAGGCTGATTACCGGCTCATCAGGGCATGGATGGTGAAGCTGATGGAAGAAGGCATCAGTTCGCGGTCGGTAGCCAGGAAACTTTCGGCAGTGAAGGCGTTTTTCAGGTACCTGGTGAAAAGGGGGCTGGTGGACCGGAATCCGGCCGACAGGATCAGGGCTCCCAGGCAGGAAAAGAAACTGCCCCGTTTTGTGGAAGAAGAGGAGATCAACCACCTTCTCGACAGGTATGAGTTCGGCGATGATTACCGGGGAATGAGGAACCGGCTGATCATTGAGACCCTGTATCTTACGGGGATGAGGCAGGCCGAGCTGATCAGGATGAGGGAGATGGATGTGGATTTTGGGAAAGGTCAGGTGCGGGTTACGGGCAAACGGAACAAGCAGAGGATCATTCCCCTTACCCGGGCTTACCTGGAGCAGCTGACGGAATATCTGGAGATGAGGCGCCAACACTTCGCCCGGGAATCCTTTCCTGCCCTGTTTCTCACACAGCATGGAAAGCCTTTGTATCCCAGGCTGGTATACAGGGTGGTGAACCATTATCTCAGGCTGGTGACTACCATGGAAAAAAAGAGCCCGCATATACTGAGGCACAGTTTTGCCACCCATTTATTGAACCGGGGAGCCGATCTGAATGCCATCAAGGAATTGCTGGGGCATGCCAACCTGTCGGCTACCCAGGTATATACCCACAATACTTTTGAAAAACTTAAGCAAATATATAAACAGGCCCATCCAAGGGCATGAATAACAAACCAAAAGACCGCGTGCTATGAACATTCAAATTCATTCCGTTCGGTTTGATGCCGACAAGAAGTTGCTGAATTTCATACAACAGAAGATCAAGAAGCTGGAGCAGTACAATGACAGGATCATTGGAGCTGAAGTTTTTCTGCGTCTTGACAATTCACAGAATGATGAAAACAAGATCGCCGAGATCAGGCTGGACATACCTCCCAGTCCCCTGTTTGCCAAGAAGCAAAGCAAGACGTTTGAGGAGGCTGCCGACGGAGTAGTCGATGCGCTGAAACGCCAGATCACCAAACAAAAAGAGAAGCTCAGGGGGGTATGAAAAGCCTTCCAAAATAAAAGGCATTTTTTTTGGGTTGTAAAAAAATATTCATACATTTGCAAACCGATTTTCAGGGGTTTGCCTAAAATCGTGGTTCTTACCATATTGTGCCGATGTAGCTCAGTTGGTCAGAGCAGCTGATTTGTAATCAGCAGGTCGTGGGTTCGAATCCCCCCATCGGCTCACGATCCTGATCTATCGCAGATGGGGAGATACCAAAGCGGTCAACTGGGGCAGACTGTAAATCTGCTGGCTGATGCCTTCGGAGGTTCGAATCCTTCTCTCCCCACCATTTTTTCCTGCCTTCCGGCAGGTACTGAAGGAAAGCAGGAATGATGCGAGAATAGTGTGGGTTCTTTTCATTATTGATTGCTGGCATGGCTGGAAAAATAAACAAGAGGGGAGCAGGAAATTTTACCAACCCTATGAAATGGCTCCTCCCTGCCGGAAGCCAGGAAAAATATTCGCGGGAGTAGCTCAGTTGGTAGAGCATCAGCCTTCCAAGCTGAGGGTCGCGGATTCGAGTTCCGTCTCCCGCTCAAGGATGCCGATGTAGCTCAGGGGTAGAGCGCTTCCTTGGTAAGGAAGAGGTCATGGGTTCAATTCCCATCATTGGCTCAAAGCGTTAAAGAAAAATCAAAAACAAATAGTGGTTCAATAACTAATTTCTGTTATCATGGCTAAAGAAAAATTTCAAAGAACAAAACCTCATGTGAATATTGGTACCATCGGTCACGTTGACCACGGGAAAACCACCCTTACGGCAGCCATTACCATGGTACTGGCCAAACAAGGTCTTTCCACAACCATCCGGGATTTCGATTCCATTGACAATGCTCCGGAAGAGAAGGAAAGGGGTATCACCATCAATACCGCTCATGTGGAATATGAGACCAAAAACAGGCACTATGCCCATGTTGACTGTCCCGGACACGCCGACTATGTGAAGAACATGGTTACCGGTGCAGCCCAGATGGACGGTGCTATTCTGGTGGTGGCCGCAACCGATGGCCCCATGCCGCAGACCCGTGAGCACATCCTCCTGGCACGCCAGGTGAACGTGCCGAAAATTGTGGTTTTCCTGAACAAGGTAGATATGGTGGATGATGAGGAACTGATCGAACTGGTGGAGATGGAAGTGCGTGAGCTGCTCGAATTCTACGAATTCGACGGTGAAAACACCCCCGTGATCAGGGGTTCTGCCCTGGGAGCCATGAACGGAGAGGCCAAATGGGAAGAAAAGGTGGTTGAACTGATGGAAGCGGTTGACAGCTATATCCCTGTTCCTCCCCGTGATGAAGAAAAGCCCTTCCTCATGCCTGTGGAAGATATCTTTTCAATCACAGGGCGCGGTACAGTGGCCACCGGAAGGATTGAACTGGGTGTGGTGCACACAGGCGACGAACTGGAAATCATTGGTCTGGGCGCCAACAAGCGGAAAACCGTTTGTACCGGTGTGGAAATGTTCCGGAAGATTCTGGATGATGGAAAAGCAGGAGACAATGTGGGTCTGTTGCTAAGGGGAGTGGACAAGAAAGAGATCAAGCGTGGAATGGTGCTGGCCAAGCCGGGAAGCATTACCCCTCACACCAAGTTCAAGGCTGAGGTGTATGTGTTGAAGAAGGAAGAAGGCGGACGTCATACTCCTTTCCACAACAATTATCGTCCCCAGTTTTACCTGCGTACCCTCGATGTTACCGGTGAGATTAAGCTTCCCGAGGGAACGGAGATGGTGATGCCTGGCGACAATGTAACGATTGAAGTTACGCTGATCTATCCCGTGGCCATCAATGTGGGCCTGCGTTTTGCCATCCGTGAAGGCGGACGGACCGTAGGTGCCGGCCAGGTGATTGAGATCGTTGAATAATACCATACCGGAGGGGGAGAACAGGGTTCCGGAAAAGGATCCTGTTTTCCGCTTCCGTACACGGGTGTAGCTCAGTTGGTAGAGCACTGGTCTCCAAAACCAGGTGTCGGGCGTTCGAGTCGCTCCTCCCGTGCCAATACAGCTCAGTATGAAAATCAAGAATTATATACAGGAGGCATACACCGAACTCGTGCACAAGGTATCATGGCCTACCTGGGGAGAATTGCAGAGCAGTGCCATTGTGGTGATGGTGGCTTCCCTGCTGATCTCGCTGGTGATATTTCTTATGGATATCAGTTTCAAAAATATACTGGAACTGGTTTACAGCTTGTTTTATTAATAATACCTGAAGGGACACCATGACAGAGCTGGAAAAGAAATGGTATGTGTTGAGGGCAATCGGGGGCAAAGAAAAGAAAGTGAAGGAATACATCGAAAGTGAAGTTTCCCGTCTGAACCTGCAGGATTATGTCAGCCAGGTACTGATCCCCACGGAAAAGGTTTATCAGATCAGGAACGGCAAAAAAGTGAGCAAGGAAAGAAATTTCTTCCCCGGATATGTTTTGGTGGAAGCGGCCCTGGTGGGAGAGGTAGCCCATGTGTTGAGGAATGTTCCCAACGTGATGGGTTTCCTTGGATCCAAAGGCGGTGATCCCATCCCCCTCAGAATGTCGGAAGTAAACCGGATCCTGGGGAAAGTGGATGAACTGGCCGAGAGCGATGAAGAAATCAATGTTCCCTTTTTCGTGGGCGAGACCGTAAAGGTGATTGACGGACCATTCAACAGTTTTACCGGTGTGATTGAAGAGGTGAACGAGGAAAAGAAGAAGCTCAAGGTGATGGTAAAAATATTCGGGCGTAAAACCCCGCTGGAACTGAGTTTTCTGCAGGTGGAAAAAGAATAGTACTGCAGATGAAATTTTTAAAACGACTGTTACGCACCATAAATATACGGTAGTTGCGACAATTGCTTCCTGAGTGGCTGCCGGCATGTGAAATCTAAGCTAGAAACAACAAATGGCTAAAGAAGTCTCTGGAATTATCAAGTTGCAGATCAGAGGGGGTGCCGCAAACCCTTCTCCGCCTGTGGGCCCTGCCCTGGGGGCGAAAGGGGTAAACATCATGGAGTTTTGCAAACAATTCAATGCCAAGACCCAGGATAAAGCCGGTAAGATCATACCTGTGATCATTACTGTTTATTCTGACAAGTCGTTCGAATTTGTGACCAAAACTCCTCCGGTTGCCGTGCAGTTATTGGAGGCTGCAAAAATCAAGTCGGGTTCTCCCGAGCCCAACCGCGCCAAGGTGGCTTCGGTTACCTGGGATCAGGTGCGGACTATTGCCGAGGAGAAAATGACCGACCTGAATGCCTTCACGATTGACTCGGCCATGAAGATGGTGGCCGGTACCGCCCGGAGCATGGGAATCACCGTGAAAGGTGAGTTTCCCGGAAAAAGTAATTAAAAATCTGACTTTACAAAATGGCCAAGTTAACAAAGAACAGAAAAAAGGTTCTGGATAAATTGGAACCCGGTAAAGCCTATAGACTCATTGAGGCAGCCGAGCTGGTGAAGGAGACCAATACCGCCCGGTTCGATGCTTCTGTGGATATGGACATACGCCTGGGGATAGATCCGCGAAAATCCAACCAGATGGTTCGAGGAGTGGTTACCCTGCCTCATGGAACAGGGAAGGAGACCCGGGTACTGGTACTTTGTACTCCCGACAAGGAAGAGGAGGCCAAAGAAGCCGGCGCCGATTATGTGGGGCTGGATGAATACGTTGAGAAGATCAAATCGGGTTGGACCGATGTGGATGTGGTAATTACCATGCCCACCGTTATGGCCAAGATAGGCGCACTGGGACGAATTCTGGGACCTCGTGGTTTAATGCCCAATCCAAAGAGCGGAACGGTGACCATGGATATTGGCAAGGCAGTGAAGGAAGTGAAAATGGGTAAGATCGATTTCAAGGTGGATAAATACGGCATTGTGCATTCATCCATTGGGAAGGTTTCTTTCCAGCCGCAGCAGATTGCGGAGAATGCGCGCGAATTTATCAGCACGATCCAGAAACTCAAACCCGCTGCTGCCAAGGGCACCTATATCAAAAGCATCTACCTTTCGAGTACCATGAGTCCGAGTATCAGGGTGGATGCCAAAGCTTTGGATGAATAAAATGGAGAACCGAGCATGAGACGCGAAGAAAAAAATCAAATCATTGATAACCTGACCGAAGAACTCGGGAAATACAACCATGTATACCTGGCTGATATTTCCACCCTGAATGCTGCCGATACGATGGCGCTCAGGCGGAAGTGCTTTGAGAAGGATATCAAGCTGATCGTGGTTAAGAACACACTGCTTCGCAAGGCTCTGGAAAAATCCGGCACCCGGTACCATGACCTGCTGGAAGTGCTGGAGCAACCTACATCCTTAATGCTGTCAGATACCGGAAACCTTCCTGCCAAACTCATTAAAGAGTTCAGGAAGATGCATGAAAAGCCGGTGCTGAAAGCAGCCTATGTGGAAGAATCTGTCTATATAGGCGACGAAAACCTCGATGTCCTTGCTTCGCTCAAGTCGAAGGAAGAACTGGTGGCCGATGTAATTGCCTTGCTGCAGTCGCCCATGAGAAATGTGATGTCGGCCCTTAATTCCGGCAGCAACATTCTAACCGGTGTTTTGAAAACACTGGAAGAAAGAGCATAACAAAAAGTGTAACCTGAAAACAATGTAAATAAAATGGCAGACTTGAAAAAATTGGCTGAAGAGCTAGTAAATCTGACTGTGAAAGAAGTGAATGAACTGGCCGATATTCTGAAAGATGAATACGGTATTGAACCCGCTGCCGCTGCTGTTGCAGTTGCCGGACCCGCTGCCGGCGGGGAAGGAGAAGGCGCAGCCGCTGAGAAAACCCAGTTCGATGTCGTCCTGAAATCACCGGGCGGAGCCAAACTGCAGATCGTAAAACTCGTGAAGGATATCACCGGTCTCGGTCTGAAAGAAGCCAAAGCCCTGGTTGACTCTGCTCCCGCTCCCGTGAAGGAGGGGACCACCAAGGAAGATGCCGAATCACTGAAAGCACAACTGGAAGAAGCTGGAGCCGAAGTTGAAATTAAATAGAAACAATACTCGTTTAACGGGTAAACCACAGGTTTAGTCCCTGTTTTGGGGACTAAGCCTTTTTGTCGTTTATGTATTCAAATCGTTTCATGTCCATAAGGACTGTCTTTCATTAAACCGCTTCCTGTCCAATGAGTGAAAGAATTAGTTTCGCAACAACCAAAAATCAGCTCGATTATCCCGATTTCCTGGAAATCCAGCTGAAGTCATTCCAGGAGTTTTTCCAGCTGGAAACCACTCCGGAAAACCGGAAAAAGGAAGGCCTTTATAAGGTATTTACTGAAAATTTCCCTATTACCGATACCCGGAACAATTTTGTGCTGGAATTTCTCGACTACCAGATTGACCCGCCCAGGTACACCATCGATGAATGCCTGGAAAGAGGGCTTACCTACAGTATACCCCTTAAGGCCAAACTGAAGCTGTACTGCACAGATCCCGAGCATGAAGATTTTGATACCGTGATTCAGGATGTTTACCTGGGAACGGTACCCTATATGACTGAAAAGGGGACTTTTGTGATCAACGGGGCCGAAAGGGTGGTGGTTTCCCAGCTGCACCGCTCGCCGGGTGTGTTTTTCGGCCAGAGCCTGCATGCCAACGGTACCAAACTTTACTCAGCCCGTATTATTCCTTTCAAAGGATCGTGGATCGAGTTTGCCACCGACATCAACAATGTGATGTATGCATACATTGACAGGAAGAAGAAGCTTCCGGTAACCACCCTGCTTCGTGCCATCGGTTACGAAAGCGATAAGGATATTCTGGAGATTTTCAACCTGGCCGATGAGATCAAGGTGAGCAAAGCGGCCCTGAAAAAGTATGTGGGACGGAAACTTGCTGCCCGCGTGCTGAAGACCTGGGTGGAAGATTTTGTTGACGAAGATACGGGTGAAGTGGTTTCCATCGAAAGAAATGAGGTGATCATCGACAGGGAAACCATTCTGGAAAACGAACATATTGATCAGATCGTTGAGTCGGGTGCCAAAACCATCCTGCTGCACAAAGAAGGCACCAATGTGAGCGATTACGCTATCATTTACAATACCCTGCAGAAAGATCCCTGTAATTCTGAAAAAGAAGCTGTACTGCATATTTACCGGCAGTTGCGTAATTCAGAGCCGCCCGATGAAGCAACAGCCCGCGACGTGATCGATAAACTGTTCTTTTCCGACAAGCGGTACGATCTGGGTGATGTGGGACGGTACCGTATCAATAAAAAACTGGGACTGGAAACACCGATGGATGTGAAAGTCCTGACCAAGGAAGATATTATCCAGATTATACAGTACCTGATCGAACTGATCAATTCGAAAACCGATGTAGACGATATCGACCATCTGAGCAACCGCCGGGTACGTACCGTGGGCGAGCAGCTTTCCAACCAGTTCAGTGTGGGATTGGCCCGCATGGCCCGGACCATAAGGGAAAGAATGAATGTCAGGGATAACGAGGTGTTCACTCCCATCGACCTGATCAATTCGAAAACCCTGTCCTCAGTGATCAACTCCTTCTTCGGGACCAACCAGCTTTCACAGTTCATGGACCAGACCAATCCCCTGGCTGAAATGACCCACAAGCGCCGTATGTCGGCCCTGGGTCCCGGTGGTCTGTCGCGTGAAAGAGCCGGTTTTGAGGTAAGGGATGTGCATTACACCCACTACGGACGCCTGTGTCCCATTGAAACCCCGGAAGGACCCAATATCGGGCTAATCTCTTCTCTGTGTGTGTATGCCAAGGTAAATGAACTCGGGTTCATTGAAACACCTTACCGGCAGGTACAGGAAGGAAAGGTAAGGCTGGATCATGACGGTATCATTTTCCTCAGCGCTGAGGAAGAGGAAGCCAAGATTATTGCCCAGGCTAACGCTCCCATTACCGATGAAGGAGAATTTGTGAATCCGAAAGTTAAAGCACGGTTTGAAGGGGATTTCCCGCTGGAAGATGCCTCGCGCATCGACCTGATGGATGTTGCGCCCAATCAGATCGCCTCCATTGCGGCCTCACTCATTCCCTTCCTCGAGCACGACGATGCCAACCGCGCCCTCATGGGATCGAACATGATGCGGCAGGCCGTTCCCCTGATCAAACCCGAGTCTCCTATTGTGGGGACAGGTATCGAGGGGATTGTGGCCCGCGATTCCCGTATCCTGATCGTGGCTGAAGGCGACGGAGTGGTGGAATATGTGGATGCCGATGAGATTGTGATCAGATACTCCCGAACCGACGAAGAAAAATTCGTGAGCTTTGACGATCCGGTGAAACGATATGTGCTTCCCAAGTTTAAGAAAACCAATCAGAACACCTGCATTAACCTGAAACCCATCGTTTCCAGGGGCGATAAGGTGGTGAAAGGCCAGATCCTCACCGAAGGATACGGCACCGAGAACGGGGAACTGGCCCTGGGACGGAACCTGAAAGTGGCTTTTATGCCATGGAAAGGATACAACTTCGAGGATGCTATCGTGATCTCCGACAGGGTGGTGCACGAAGATATGTTCACATCCATCCATATCGACGAATACCTGCTGGAGGTGCGTGATACCAAACGGGGACTCGAAGAGCTCACTTCCGATATACCCAATGTGAGCGAAGAGGCCACCCGTCATCTCGATGAGAACGGACTGATACGCATCGGAGCCAATGTGCAGCCGGGCGATATCCTGATAGGAAAGATCACTCCCAAAGGGGAATCCGATCCATCGCCTGAAGAAAAACTGCTGCGGGCCATTTTTGGCGACAAGGCAGGGGATGTGAAGGATGCTTCGCTGAAAGCTCCTCCTTCCCTGGAAGGGGTGGTGATTGACAAAAAATTGTTTTCTCGGGCCATCAAAGACCGCAAGGTGAAAATGGCCGAGAAACCCCTGCTCGATAAAATCGAGGCGGAATTCGAAAAACAGGCCGCTGAACTGAAATCAAAACTGATCGATAAGCTGTTTATTCTGGTGAACGGAAAAACATCCCAGGGAGTAAAGGATTACTACAATAAAGACCTGATTCCCAAGGGTAACAAATTTACACTCAAGCAGCTTCAGGAAATTGATTATTTGGAGGTAAATCGCAACAAGTGGACTACTGACAAGAAGAAAAACGATACCATTAAGATCCTGCTCTATAATTATATGCTGAAATACAAGGAACTGGACGGTGAATACAAGCGCAGGAAATACAGCATTGCCATCGGCGATGAATTGCCCGCCGGTATTATTCAGCTGGCTAAGGTATACATTGCCAAGAAGAGGAAGATCAAGGTGGGCGACAAGATGGCCGGACGTCACGGAAACAAGGGGATCGTTTCGAGGATCGTTCGCCAGGAAGACATGCCTTTCCTGGAGGACGGAACCCCGGTAGATATTGTGCTGAACCCGCTGGGTGTGCCTTCCAGGATGAACCTGGGGCAGATTTATGAAACCGTGCTGGGATGGGCAGGCGCCAAGCTGGGGGTCAAATTCTCCACCCCCATTTTCGATGGGGCCAGCCTGGATGAAATCACAAAATATACCGATAAGGCCGGGCTTCCTAAGTACGGGAAAACCTATCTGTACGACGGGGGTACCGGCGAACGTTTTGACCAGCCTGCTACGGTGGGGGTAATCTACATGCTGAAGCTCGGGCACATGGTGGACGATAAGATGCATGCCCGCTCCATCGGTCCCTATTCATTGATCACACAGCAACCCCTGGGCGGGAAAGCCCAGTTCGGTGGCCAGCGTTTCGGGGAAATGGAAGTATGGGCCCTGGAAGCGTTCGGAGCATCCCATATTCTTCAGGAAATCCTTACCGTGAAGTCAGACGATGTGGCCGGAAGGGCACGTACCTACGAGGCTATCGTCAAGGGCGAGCCCATGCCGCACCCCGGTATTCCCGAATCGCTGAACGTGCTGCTGCACGAAATGCGCGGGCTGGGACTGAGCATTAACCTGGTATAGGGTTATTCATGGTTATATTCATTATTTACAGATAACAAACAACACAGATATGTCATTCAGAAGGGACCAAAAAGTCAAAAGCAACTTTACCAAGATCTCCATTGGTCTGGCATCTCCCGAAGAAATTCTGGAACGATCAAGCGGGGAAGTCCTGAAACCTGAAACCATCAATTACCGGACCTACAAGCCCGAAAGGGACGGTCTGTTCTGCGAGCGGATATTCGGCCCGGTGAAGGATTATGAATGCCATTGCGGAAAGTACAAGCGGATCCGATACAAGGGGATCGTTTGTGACCGTTGCGGGGTGGAAGTGACCGAGAAGAAGGTGCGGCGCGAACGCATGGGGCACATCACCCTGGTAGTGCCGGTAGCCCACATCTGGTATTTCCGCTCACTTCCCAACAAAATAGGCTACCTGCTGGGGCTGCCTACCAAAAAGCTCGACAGCATCATTTATTATGAGCGTTATGTGGTGATCAATCCCGGTATCAAGAAAGCCGATGGCATCAATTACATGGATTTCCTGACGGAGGAGGAATACATCGATATCCTGGAATCGCTTCCGAAGGAAAACCAGTATCTCGACGACAGCGATCCTGAAAAGTTCATTGCCGGAATGGGTGCAGAAGCCGTACAGATGCTGCTGGAACGCCTCGACCTGGATGAACTTTCCTATGATTTGAGGCATAAAGCCAGCACAGAAACATCACAGCAAAGGAAAAATGAAGCCCTGAAGCGCCTGCAGGTGGTGGAAGCGTTCCGGGCATCCAAGGGAGTGAACAAACCCGAGTGGATGATACTCAAGGTTGTTCCTGTCATACCCCCGGAGCTACGTCCCCTGGTTCCGCTCGACGGCGGCCGGTTTGCCACCTCCGACCTGAACGATCTGTACCGCAGGGTTATTATCAGGAACAACCGCCTGAAACGGCTGATCGAAATTAAAGCTCCGGAAGTGATCCTCAGGAATGAAAAACGAATGTTGCAGGAGGCCGTTGATTCCCTGTTCGATAATTCCCGTAAGTCGAATGCCGTGAAAACCGATGCCAACCGGCCGCTGAAATCGCTCAGCGACAGCCTCAAGGGCAAGCAGGGACGGTTCCGCCAGAACCTGCTCGGGAAACGGGTGGATTATTCTGCCCGGTCGGTGATCGTGGTAGGACCCGAACTGCGGCTCCACGAATGCGGATTGCCCAAAGATATGGCGGCCGAACTGTACAAGCCTTTTATCATCAGGAAGCTGATTGAAAGAGGCATTGTGAAAACTGTGAAGTCGGCCAAAAAAATTGTCGACCGTAAGGATCCGGTGGTATGGGATATCCTGGAAAACGTACTGAAAGGCCATCCCGTGCTGCTGAACAGGGCGCCTACCCTGCACCGTCTCGGTATTCAGGCCTTTCAGCCCAAACTGATCGAAGGGAAGGCCATCCAGTTGCATCCATTGGTTTGTACAGCTTTCAACGCCGACTTTGACGGCGACCAAATGGCTGTGCATGTTCCCCTGGGGAATGCCGCTATTCTGGAAGCCCAGTTGCTGATGCTGGCCGCCCACAATATTCTTAATCCGGCCAACGGAGCTCCCATTACGGTTCCTTCCCAGGATATGGTGCTGGGGCTCTACTACATGACCAAAGCCAGGAAAAGCACACCCGATGACGTGGTAAAAGGCGAGGGAATGGTGTTTTATTCGCCCGAAGAGGTCAATATTGCCTACAACGAGGGCAGGGTGGATATGCATGCCATCATCAAGGTGAAGGTAAACACCATGGAGAACGGGAAGCCGGTAAGAAAAATGGTGGAGACCACGGTGGGAAGAGTGTTGTTCAACGAGATGGTACCTCCCGAAGTGGGGTTCATCAACGAACTGCTGACCAAGAAATCATTGCGGGAAATCATCGGCAAGGTGCTGAAAATGACCGGTACGGCAGCAACATCCAAATTCCTCGATGATATTAAGGATAAGGGATATTTCATGGCTTTCAAGGGAGGATTGTCGTTCAACCTGGACGATGTGATCGTACCCGAAGAAAAAATCACCCTGGTGGACGAAGGCTATCAGGCCGTGGAAGAAGTGCTGAATAACTACAATATGGGTTTCATTACCAATAACGAACGGTATAACCAGATTATCGACATCTGGACCCATACAAATGCCAAGCTTACGCAAACCCTTATGCAACGGCTTTCGTCTGACAAGAAAGGGTTCAACCCGGTATACATGATGCTGGATTCCGGAGCCAGGGGATCGAAAGAACAGATCCGCCAGCTTTCGGGTATGAGGGGACTGATGGCCAAGCCGCAGAAATCGGGTGCCACAGGAGCCGAAATTATTGAGAACCCTATTCTTTCAAATTTCAAGGAAGGATTGTCGGTACTGGAGTATTTTATTTCCACCCACGGTGCCCGCAAAGGGCTGGCCGACACCGCCCTTAAAACAGCCGATGCGGGATATCTTACCCGCAGGCTGGTGGACGTGGCCCAGGATGTGGTGATAACCGAGGAAGACTGCGGAACCCTCCGCGGGTTGGTAGCTACTGCCATTAAGAACAATGAAGAGGTGGTGGAATCGCTCTATGAAAGGATCCTGGGACGTACTTCCGTGCACGATATTTACCATCCGAATACAGGAAAACTGATCGTAAAGTCAGGAGAGGAATTCACCGAGGAAGTGGCCCAGACCATCGAGGATTCACCCATCGAACAGGTGGAGATCCGATCGGTGCTGACCTGTGAATCGAAGAAGGGGGTATGTGCCAAGTGTTACGGCCGCAACCTGGCCAACGGCAGAATGGTCCGGAAAGGAGAAGCCGTTGGGGTGATCGCAGCGCAATCGATCGGAGAACCTGGCACCCAGCTTACTCTGCGTACCTTCCATGTGGGAGGTACTGCCTCCAATATTGCAGCCGAATCGAGTGTTATTGCCAAATACGACGGAGTGGCCGAGATTGAGGAGCTCCGGGCAGTGGAATATGAAGATGAGGTGCTGAACCGGAAATATGGTATTGTGATCGGTCGTCTGGCCGAACTTCGCATACTTGACAAGAATACCCGCATTCCGCTGACAACCCATCCCATTCCCTATGGGGCGAAACTGTACATCCAGAACGGTGATGTGGTGAAAAAGGGCGATCTGGTCTGCGAATGGGATCCCTACAATGCGGTGATCATTACCGAAATGACAGGAAAGGTCCAGTTCGAAAATGTACTGGACGGTGTTACTTTCCGTGAAGAATCGGATGAACAGACCGGTTTCAGGGAAAAGGTCATTATCGAAACACGCGATAAGACCAAAAATCCCATGATCAAGATCGTGGACAAGAAAAATGAAGTCCTCCGAGCCTACAACCTGCCGGTTGGCGCTCACATTGTGGTTAACGAAGGCGACGCCGTGAAGCAGGGACAGATCCTGGTCAAGATACCTCGGGCTGTTGGGAAATCGGGTGACATTACGGGTGGTTTACCCCGTGTAACCGAGCTCTTTGAAGCCAGAAATCCCTCCAACCCGGCCATTGTGGCTGAGATTGACGGGGAAGTATCTTTCGGGAAGATCAAGCGGGGTAACCGTGAGATCATCATCAAATCGAAAGCCGGTGAGGTGAAGAAATACCTGGTTCCTCTTTCGAAGCAGATCCTGGTGCAGGAAAACGATTATGTTAGAGCCGGGATCCCGCTTTCCGACGGCGCCATTACCCCGTCAGATATTCTGGCAATCAAAGGACCCACCGCCGTGCAGGAATACATTGTAAACGAGGTGCAGGAAGTATACCGGATGCAGGGAGTGAAGATCAACGACAAGCATTTTGAGATCATTGTGCGGCAAATGATGCGCAAAGTGGAGATTGAAGATCCGGGCGATACACGGTTCCTCGAGAAACAACTGGTCGATAAATGGGAATTCATGGATGAGAACGACTGGATCTATGATAAGAAAGTGGTGATGGATGCAGGCGACAGTCCGAACCTGCGCCCCGGCCAGATCATTACTGCCCGGAAACTGCGTGATGAGAATTCCATTCTCAAAAGGAAAGATATGAAGCCTGTTCAGTACAGGGATGCCGTTCCGGCTACCTCCAGCCAGGTGTTGCAGGGAATTACCCGGGCTGCTCTGCAAACCAACAGCTTTATGTCGGCCGCTTCCTTCCAGGAAACCACCAAGGTGCTCAATGAAGCTGCCATTTTCGGAAAGGTGGACGAACTGGAAGGATTGAAAGAAAACGTGATTGTGGGGCATCTGATCCCTGCCGGAACGAGTCTCCGCGAATATCAGAACCTGGTGGTGGGTTCCATGGAGGAATACCGGTCAATGGTTTCCGGTTCCGGTAAGGAGGAAGAGAGCATGATTGAAAACGAAAAAGAAAAATAGTCATGGATGAAAAAAAACCACAGAAAAACCAGATCCAGATCGAACTGAGTGATGAAATAGGACAGGGAGTATTTGCCAATCTGGCCGTTATTACTCATTCGGCTGCCGAATTCATCCTCGATTTTATCCGGATTATGCCCGGTGTGCCAAAAGCCAGGGTCAAATCAAGGATCATTCTCACACCCGAGCATGCCAAGCGGCTGATGGCTGCACTGAAGGATAATATCGCAAAGTACGAATCGGTGCATGGCCCCATTAAGGACGTAAAGGGGTCAGGCGGACCCGTGGTGCCCATGAACTTCGGAGGGCCTACGGCCCAGGCCTGATTTTTTTCGAACAAATAAAACAAACCCTGCCGTAACGGCAGGGTTTGTTCATTATATGGCGGTTTTAAGGGTATTTGGTTTTGGAATGGAGGGATTAAAACAGAATTTTTTATATTTGTCCCCCATAAAACCGCGGCCGGAGATGGAATAAAACCTGACAGACAAAAGCCCGACGGAACAGAACGGCCTGTCTGAGCCAGCGGACAACGGAAAGCCGGGATTTATCGTGAAAAGAACAACCAACAAAAAACCATAAATCATCATCCGATGAAAATTGCTGTATGTCTGAGTCATGTTCCCGATACCACCACACGTATCCGGTTTGTGGACAACAACCGCCGGCTGGATACCAACGGGGTGCAGTGGATTATTAATCCCTGGGATGAACTGGCCCTGACCCGGGCTCTCGAAATCAAGGAATCATCCGGCGGCAGGGTGGAAAAAGTGACCGTAGTGCATGTGGGAAGGGCAGGGGCCGATCCTACCCTGCGGAAAGCCATGGCCATCGGGGCTGACAATGCAATCCGTGTGGATGCAGATCCGGCCGATGCCTTTTCAGTGGCCTCGCATCTTGCAGCTGCCCTCAGGCAGGAATCCTTTGACCTGATACTCTGTGGTATTGAATCAAGCGACTACAATAATTCCGCCGTGGGAGGCATGCTGGCCGAATTGCTTTCCGTAACCTCCGTTTCAGCGGTGTCAGGCCTGGAGCCGGCCGATGACGGATGGCTGCTGCACAGGGATATCGACGGGGGAGTGGAAAAGATCGTTGCCTCCTCGCCCCTGGTGGCTATCGTACAGAAGGGAATTGCCAGGGAACCCCGAATTCCTTCCATGCGGGGGATCATGATGGCCAAACAAAAACCCCTGCAGGTGGTGCCGGGGGTGGAAGTAAACCCACTTACCGAATACCTCGGTTTTGAAATCCCGGCTCCCAAGCCCCCCTGCAGGAAACTCGACCCTGAACAGGTGAAAGAACTGGCCGGGTTGCTTCACAAAGAAGCAAAAGTAATCTGAACCCATTGTGAAAAATTCAAAGCTACCGATATGTCTGTTTTAGTATTTGCCGAAAACTGGGACGGGAAATTCAAGAAAATTACCCATGAACTGGTTTCCTATGCTTCAGGAATAGCCGAGCTTACGGGAGGCGTAGTGAAC
The DNA here is from genome assembly GCA_011049175.1 of Bacteroidota bacterium. Classification (GTDB taxonomy): domain Bacteria; phylum Bacteroidota; class Bacteroidia; order Bacteroidales; family VadinHA17; genus HyVt-105. The sequence goes on from DSCJ01000086.1 coordinate 30,027, forward strand.
GTCCTTTCCATTGGGAAGGTGGAAGAGGATGAACTGACCGGGCTGGGCCGGTTCGGGGCAGAAAAGATATGGAAGGTGGAAGGCGATGAAGTGGCCTTTCTGGATAACCGGGTATTTGCCTCGGTGTTGGCCGAAGCAGTGGAAAAAACAGGTTCCCGAACGGTGGTGCTGGCTCACAACAATACCGGGAAAGCGGTGGCCCCATGCCTGTCGGCCAGACTGAAAGCGGCGCTGGGCGCCTCGGTGGTGGCCCTTCCCGAAAGCCACAATCCGTTTGTGGTGAAAAAGAAAGTGTTTAACGGGAATGCATTTGCCCGTGTGGCTCTGAATACGGAAATGCGGGTGCTGACTCTGATGCAAAATTCATACGGTTTACATGAACGGGAAAAACAACCGGAAATACTGGATTTTGTGCCAGGAAAAGCCGAAAAACCGGCCATACGTGTGGAAGAGGTCAGGAAGCAAACCGGTAAAATTCTGCTGGCCGATGCCGATATTGTAGTTTCCGGCGGACGGGGAATGAAAGGACCTGAAAACTGGACCATGCTGGAAGAACTGGCCGGAGTGCTGAATGCGGCAACAGCCTGTTCGCGCCCCGTTTCTGATGAAGGCTGGAGACCCCATTCCGAACATACCGGCCAAACCGGCAAAATCATTGCTCCCAGTCTCTATATTGCCGTGGGCATTTCCGGTGCCATCCAGCATGTGGCCGGAGTAAGGGGTTCCAAATATATCGTGGCTATCAATAAGGACCCCGATGCACCCATTTTCGAAGTGGCCGATTATGGAATTGTGGGGGATGCGTTCAAGGTGGTACCCGAATTTACACGGGCTGTGGAGGAAGTGAAAAAATCCTGAACCCACAGGTACCCTTTCATCATTCGCTACCTGATGTACCTTCCCGGCAAAAAAAGCTGATAACTATGTCTAAACAGGTTGTTTTTGCCCTTTCCCTGCTGATCACCCTGGGAGTATTTGCCTGGACAACCGCAAGGATTGTGGCTTTTTTCAGACTGACAAAACCTGCTTTCCCGGTTAAAGACTGGGGCAAGCGGTTCAAACGGGTACTCACCGAGGTCTTCGGGCAGAGTAAAATGTTCCGGCGTCCGGCGGTGGGTCTGATGCATGCGCTGGTTTTCTGGGGCTTCCTGGTAATCCTGTTCGGCAGTATTGAAATGGTGATTGACGGATTGGCCGATACCGAACGGTTTTTGGCTGTTCTGGGTCCTGTGTACGATGTTCTGATTGCCTTCGGCGATGTTTTTGCCCTTGTGGTGCTGGTGGCCGTGATTGCTTTCCTGATAAGGCGTGTGGCCATGGACATTCCAAGATTCGGGGGTGAAGAAATGAAGCATACCTCTCACCTGGATGCCATTCTGGCTCTCAGCCTGATTGGTTTGCTCATGATTACCCTGCTGGGAATGAATACGGCTTATGTAACCTATACCGCTCTGGCAGGTTTTGAACAGAAAGGGCTGTTTCCGGTCAGCAGCCTGATATCTTCCTTCCTGGGAAGTGACCTTTCGGTGACAACGGTATACCGGGTTCACGAGGTCAACTGGTGGGCACATATTTTGCTGATCTTCCTCTTTGCCAATATACTGCCCTATTCAAAGCATTTCCATGTTTTTATGTCGGTTCCGAATGTGTTCCTGAGCCGGCTTGATCCTCTGGGGAAACTTCCCAATATGCCGCATATCACAAGGGAAATACGGGCTATGCTCCATCCTGACACGGAAGGAGATTCTTCCGGCGAACCGGCTGAACTGGAACGTTTCGGTGTGAAGGATGTGGAAGACATTACCTGGAAAAATTATCTGGATTCCCTGGCCTGCACCGAGTGTGGCAGGTGCACCGCCGTATGCCCGGCCCGTCTCACTGGGAAAAAACTCAGTCCGCGAAAGATCATCATGGATGTCCGTGCGCGCATGAAAGAAAAGGGGCCCGGTTTGATCAGGAAGGGAAAAGATTTTGACGATGCCCGGTCATTACTGCGTGATTATGTGACGGAAGAAGAACTCTGGGCCTGTACCACCTGCAACGCCTGTGCCCGGGAATGTCCCGTGAATATAAACCATCCCGTATTGATTGTGGATATGCGTCGATATCTGGTGATGGAAGAAGCCAGCGGCCCGGCCGGACTCAATGCGGTGTTTTCGAACATTGAAAATAACGGAGCGCCCTGGCAATATTCCCGGGAAGACAGGATGCTGTGGGCGGAAGATCTTTATATAAACGCCTGAATCGGTATACTATGAACGCTGCAGGAAAAACAAAAGTGACTGTTCCCGTGATGGCTGATCTGGCGGCCCGGGGTGAGAAACCCGAATACCTGCTGTGGGTGGGTAGCGCCGGAGCCTTTGACGATCGATACAAGCATGTCACACGTGCCTTTGTGAAAATACTTGCCTTTCTGAACGTGGATTATGCCGTACTTGGCACCGAAGAATCTTCTTCGGGAGACGTGGCCCGGAGAGCCGGAAATGAAATGTTGTTCCAGATGCAGGCTCTTTCCAATATAGACCTGTTCAACCGATACGGAGTGAAGAAAATTCTTACCTGTGACCCCCATGCCTATAATACGTTTAAAAACGAATATCCCGATTTCGGTGGCCACTATGAAGTGATCCACCACACCCGGTTCCTGCATGATCTGATCAGGGAGGGGAAATTAATTCCCGGAAAGGAAGTGTTCGGAAATTACCGGGTAACCTACCACGATCCCTGTTATCTGGGCAGGGGGAACGGGGAATACGAAACTCCCCGGAAACTTCTCGGGAAACTGGGGGTGTCATTGGCCGAAATGCCAAGAAACAGGAGCTTTGCTCTGTGTTGCGGGGCCGGCGGGGGCCAGATGTTCAAGGAAGCGGAACCGGGTGATAAGGAAATATTTATAGAGAGAACGGAAGAAGCCCTTTCCACAGGCGCCAGGATCATTGTTACCGCCTGCCCTTACTGCATGGTTATGCTGACCGACGGGATCAAATACAAAAACCGGGAAGAGGAAGTGAAAATATATGATATTGCCGAAATGGCTACCCTCTCCCTTGGATTGTGAAATAAATGAATCTGAAAAAAATGGAAAAAAAAGCACTCAAAAGCGGTGAATTTCTGGTAAGAGACACCCAGTCCGATGACATTTTTATCCCCGAAGAATTCAATGAAGAACAGCGGATGATCGCTTCTACCTGCCGTGATTTTCTGGAAACGGAGGTGTTCCCTGCACTCGACCGGATTGACCAGCAGGAAAAAGGCCTGATGCCTTCCCTGCTCAGGAAAGCCGGAGAACTCGGACTGTTGGGCATCTCCGTGCCGGAGGAGTACGAAGGATTCGGACAGGATTTTGTGACCACCATGCTGTCGAGCGAGGTGATGGGCGCGGGTTTCTCTTTTTCGGTGGCTTTTTCGGCTCACACAGGTATCGGCACCTGCCCCCTGCTGTATTACGGAAGTGATGAGCTCAGGCGCAAATACATCCCGAAGATGGTGACAGGCGAACTGCTTACCGCTTACTGCCTTACCGAACCGGGGGCCGGTTCCGATGCCAACGCCGGAAAAACCAGTGCCACCCTTTCGGAAGACGGTACGCATTATATCCTGAACGGCCAGAAAATGTGGATTACCAACGGGGGATTTGCCGACCTGCTGACGGTATTTGCCAAGATTGACAACGACCGCTGCCTCAGTGCGTTTTTAGTGGATGCCCATTCTCCCGGTGTGGTCAGGAATCCGGAAGAACACAAAATGGGGATCAAAGGTTCTTCCACGGTTCAGCTCTTTTTTAACGATGTGAAAGTGCCGGTGGAAAACCTGATCGGAGAAAGGGGAGGCGGATACCGTATCGCCCTGAATATTCTCCACATGGGAAGAATCAAGCTGGGAGCCAATGTGCTGGGCGCTTCCAGAAAAGCGATCGACGAATCCATCCGGTATGCCAACGAACGGAAACAGTTTGGACAGCTGATCTCTTCCTTTGGCGCCATACAGCATAAACTGGCCGAACAGGCTATCCGGCATTTTGTTACCGAATCTTCTGTATACCGGGTAAGCAAGAACATCGATGATGCAATACATGAGCTGATGCATGACGGATTGGATAAAGCCAGAGCCACTATCGAAGGTATTGCCCGGTATAACATCGAAGCTGCTTTCCTGAAAGTGTTCAGCTCTGAAGCCCTTGATTACATTGTTGACGAGGCAGTGCAGATCTTCGGCGGTATGGGTTACTCTTCAGAAACCCTGGTCGAGAAGTCGTACCGCGACTCCCGCATTAATCGTATTTTCGAGGGAACCAACGAGATCAACCGTTTGCTGGTGACCGACCTTACCCTGAAACATTCAAAGAAAGGGGAATACGATCTGTTTACTCCGGCAAACGAATTGCTCAGTGATCTTCAGTCGGTGGAATATCCGGTTTTTGAGGGAATGACCTACCATGAACAGAAGAAACAGGTAGTGGCTAATTTTAAGAAAGCCGTACTCTTGGTAGCCGGTGCCGCTTCCTCTTTCTTCGAAAGAAAACTGCCCTTCGAACAGGAGATCATGAACAATCTGGCCGATATGATCATGGAAACCTATGCGGCAGAATCTGCCATGCTGAGGGTACAGAAACTGGAAGCCATGAAAGGACAGGAAAACACGGGGATATACCGAGATATCCTGGATGTATTTATGCATGATGCGGCTTTCATTATGCTGAAGAACGGAACCGATGCCCTGCAGTCATTTGCTCAGGGGGATCGGCTGATAGAATTGGAAGAAGCCCTCCGCAGGCTGACACATACAACTCCAGTGAATGTGAAGGAAGCCCGCCGGCGTATTGCCGCCCGTATGACGGAAGATAACAGCTACCGGCTGTAATCTTCCGTTTTCCCGAAGACACCCTTGAATCCCGAATTTTTTTGGTACTTTTGGGAAAACATACTTGAGCCAGATGAAAAGAACCTTTCCTGCCGTTATTCTGCTTCTTGCTCTCGGATCCCTGATCCATTTCTCCGGATGCGGAAAGGAAAAATGTGGTTGTGATTCGGAAACCAAATTCCATGTTGACAGGGAAGCAGGAGAGCTGTACATGGAGAATGAAGAGTACGGTTATATTAATGCTCTGTACATCCAGGGGAAATTTACCCTGTGCAATCCCGAGGATGTGCCTGAAGATATCCGCGACCTGGCCATCGAACGATATGGCCAGCAATATCCGGAACCGGTGGTGGTTTACTTCTCCGGTGAAGCGAAGGATGATTGCTACAAGCTTTACAATCCTTATGCTTACTACCTGTACGACCTGGTGCTGACAGAGATCGAGAATGCTGAATAATACAGGCAAAAACGGCTTTGTATGCAGAGAACGATCCAAAGGGTTTCATTTATCGGAGCCGGTAATCTGGCCAGCCACCTCATTCCGGCTTTGCTGGATGCGGGAGTACAGGTTATGGAGGTGTTCAGCAGAACCGGTGTGTCGGCTGCCCGGCTGGTATCCTCCTGGAATGTTCCTTCAGGTAAATTCCCCGCTACCATCAATTCCCGGTCTCATGCGGTGGTTATAGCCGTTTCCGATGATGCGCTCCCGGAAATCCTTGGCGCCCTGGGACATTCCGATAAGATCCTTATCCATACCTCAGGCAGCATTCCGGCAACCGTGCTGGGTGAGTCTTCCCCTGAGTACGGGGTGATCTATCCCCTTCAGACATTTACCCGGAATCGTCCACTGGATTTCAGGCAAATTCCGCTCTTTATTGAAGGCAGTACCGGTTCCACCCTGGAGGCCATCCGCCAACTGGCCGGAAAAATCAGCGATCGTGTTACCGAGGCGGATTCGGAGGTCAGGCTTGCATTGCATGTGGCAGCGGTATTCGCCTCAAATTTTCAGAACCACCTCTACCGCATTGCGGGAGATATCCTGAAGAGCAACCGGCTGTCCGTTTCTGCCCTGGAATCCCTGATCAGGGAAACCATGGAAAAATCCCTGGAAATAGGCCCGGAAAATGCGCAGACCGGTCCGGCTGTGCGAAACGACCACCGGGTCATTGAAAAACACCTGGGTTTTCTTGACCACGACACCGGCCGGAAGGAAATCTACAGGTTATTATCGGATGATATTATCAGGACAAAAAACAGAAAAGACACATCATGAGCAATTTCAAGGAAGAACTCAGGAAGGTGAAAACGTTCGTATTTGATGTGGATGGTGTGCTGTCAACCCAGACCATTCCGATGGATGCTGAAGGAGAGCCCATGAGGTCTATCAATGTGCGCGACGGCTATGCTATCAAACTGGCGGTTAATAAGGGATACAGGGTGGGCATTATATCAGGTGGACGATCGGAAGCCGTTAGGTTAAGGTACGAAGGGCTGGGTGTGACCGATATTTACCTCGATTCCCGGTACAAAAAAAACGACCTGGAGGATTATATCGGGAAATACGATCTGGATCCCAAGACGATTCTGTACATGGGAGATGATATTCCCGATCTGGAAGCAATGGAAATGGTGGGCTTTCCTACCTGCCCGTCAGATGCGGTTACCGAGGTTAAACAGATATCCCGGTATATTTCCCATTTCAGGGGAGGAGAAGGTTGTGCCCGTGATGTGATTGAACAGGTGCTGAGGCTGCACAACCATTGGATGAACGGCGAAGCTTTCGGATGGTAAACCGGCCGTTATGAAGTCATTTTTCAAACTGATACGTCTGCCGAACCTGGTGATCATTGCCGCCACCCAGTACCTGATGAGGCACGGGGTGATCAGCGCCCTGCTGGCCAGATACGATCATGCGGTGGCATCGGCTTCTTTTGCGGGTGAACCGGGTTTTGAGCTTCAACTGCCTGAAGGCCACTTTCTGCTCCTGGTTTTATCTACCGTACTGATTACAGCGGCAGGATATGTGATCAACGACTATTTCGATACCCGGATCGATATGCTGAACCGCCCCGGATCGGTTGTGGTGGGAACAGTGGTTCCCAGAAGACGTGCCATACTGATCCACATGGTGCTCAATGTGGTGGGAGTGGGTATGGGAGTTTACCTGAGTTTCTATGTTGGGAAACCCCTGTGGAGCATCGTGTTTTTCCTGGTGGCCGGAATGCTCTGGTTCTATTCCACTACTTATAAAAGGCAGTTCCTGATAGGGAACCTGCTGGTGGCCGTGTTGACGGCCCTGGTCCCCTTTATGGTGGCCCTTTTTGAGATCCCCCTGCTGAACCAGGCCTATGCACCCGTTCTGAGACAATGGAACACCAGCTTTGACCTGCTGGTATACTGGATTCTGGGCTTTTCCTTTTTTGCCTTCATAACCACATTGACCCGGGAAATCATCAAAGATATGGAAGATTTCGAGGGAGACCGGGCTTATGGGCACAATACCCTGCCTATTGTGATGGGTGTGACCGGGTCACGGATTGTGGTTACCGTGCTGATTACCAGTATACTGGCAGTACTTGGCTGGGTGTATGTCCGCTTTCTGCGCGATACCCTTACCCTGGTTTACATGATCGTCCTGGTGTCGCTGCCTCTGGTTTTTACGGGCATTACCGTATGGATAGCCCGCACTCAGGAGAAATTTCATCTGGCCAGCACCATAATGAAAGGAGTGATGGCTGCTGGTGTGCTGTATGCACTCGTGGTACGTTACATAATTTATTCGATGTTCTGATGTGAAATGAAGTGGCTGGAGAACCTTGAGAAATACCGAATTGTGCTGGGTTCACAGTCCCCCCGCCGGCAGTACCTGCTTGGGGAACTGGGCCTGGATTTTGAAGTGGTGATACCCCCTAACGGAGAGGAGCACTTCCCGGATCATCTCGGGAAAGAAGATATCCCTGTTTTTCTTGCCAGAGAAAAAGCAGGGGAGATCATGCCTCTGGCCGGAGATCATGCCCTGGTTATTACGGCAGATACAATAGTGTGGTGCAGGAACCGGGTGGTGAACAAACCTTCAGGGCCGGAGGAAGCACGGGAAATGCTGCTGATGCTTTCCGGAAGAAAACACGAAGTACATACCGGGGTATGCCTGGTTTCCGGAGAAAAATCAAGGGAGTTTCATTCCCGCACCGATGTATGGTTTACACGCCTTACCGGTGATGAGATCGAGTATTATATTGAACGCTGCGAACCCTTTGATAAAGCAGGGGCATACGGCATCCAGGAATGGATTGGGTATGTCGGGATAGAAAAGATCAGCGGATCCTACTTCAATGTTATGGGACTGCCCGTTCAACAGTTATATCATGAACTGAAACAATTCTAATACAAAGATTATATCATGTTTGTTATGAAAAGAAAACTTACCGTATCGTTTACCATGCTGGTCCTTTTGGGACGGGGTTTGTTGGCCGATGAGGGGATGTGGATCCCTTTGTTACTGGAAAAATACAATATCGAAGAAATGCAGGGAATGGGATTCCGGCTTACAGCCGAAGATGTGTACAGCATCAACCGGGCCAGCATGAAAGATGCCGTGGTGTTGTTCGGCGGGGGATGTACCGGGGAACTGATCTCCGACCGGGGCCTGCTGCTGACCAACCACCATTGCGGTTACGGGCGTATCCAGGCACATTCAACCCTCGAGCACGATTATCTTACCCATGGATTCTGGGCTATGTCGCCCGAAGAGGAACTTCCCAATCCCGGCCTTACGGCTACTTTTCTGGTCAGGATGGAGGACGTTACCGAAAGGATGCTGGAGGGGATTGATGAAAATACTCCCTTCCGGAAAAGGGAAAAAATCCTTGAGGAAAGGGCTTCCGCTATTATTGACGAGGCGGTGAAGGGAACCCATTATACCGCTGTGGTGAAGCCTTTTTTCCAGGGGAATCAGTATTTCCTGTTCGTGAATGAAGTGTTCAGAGATGTCCGCCTGGTGGGAGCCCCTCCTTCTGCCATCGGCAAGTTTGGTGGCGATACCGATAACTGGGAATGGCCGCGGCATACCGGCGATTTTTCCCTGTTCCGTATCTATGCCGATAAGAACAACATGCCGGCCGAATATTCACCCGACAATGTGCCTTATCAGCCGAAAAAATTCTTTCCGGTTTCCCTGAAAGGGGTTAAGCCCGGCGATTTCACCATGGTATTCGGTTATCCGGGAAGTACCGCCCGGTATGTTCCATCCGACCATATCGAGATGCTCACGGAAAACCTCTACCCTGAACTTATTAAGATCAGGAGTGAAAAACTGGCCATTATGAATGCCGCCATGGAAGACAGTCCTGCAGTGAGGATACAGTATGCCGCAAAAAATGCTTCCCTTAGCAATTCGTGGAAACGCTGGATGGGAGAAATGCAGGGACTGGAAAAAATGCAGGTGATTGACAGGAAAAAGGTATTTGAAAGAGAATTTTCAAACTGGGTGCAGGCTGATAAACAACGCACAGAGAAATACGGCCGCCTGCTGGCACAATACGACAGCCTGTACGGTATTTTCGGAAAATACAACCTGCTGTACCAGTATTTTAACGAAGTGTTTTTCAGATACGGATCCGAAATTATTTTGTTTGCCGGAAATTTCCGTGTACTGGAGGATTACTGGCAGGGCGATTCGTCCCTGGCGGCCTATGATGCCCCGGTAGAACGCCTGCAACAGGTTGCCGGTAATTTTTTCGACGATTATCATCCGCCAGTCGACCGGCAGATGTTTGCCGCAGTAGCCCGGTTGTTCGAAACCACCGTCGAGGAAGAGTTCTATCCGGAGGTTTGGAAACAGATGAAGAAGAAGTATGGCAACCGTTATTCAGAATGGAGCGACGGGCTGTTTGAACAGAGCTGGCTAGACGATGCGTCGCAGGTGAAATCTTTTCTTGCCGGATTCAGCCCCGATTCAGTGAACAAACTGATACAAGATCCGGCATATCGTCTGAGCATGGATGCACGCCGGTTTTATTATCTGCGGATTGTACCCGAATACATGCGTCTCAGACAACAGATTTCCGAACTTGACAGGCTGTATATGAAAGCCCAGATAGAATTCCGGGAGGGCGAACGTCTGTATCCCGATGCCAATCTCACATTGCGGGTTTCCTACGGCCAGGTGATGGGATATGAGCCACGCGATGCAGTGATATACAGGCATTATACCACCCTGGCGGGAGTGATGGAAAAAGACGATCCGAATGTGTACGATTACCGGGTGCCTGAGAAACTGAAAGCATTATACCGTGAAAAAGATTTCGGACGGTATGCCGAAAACGGGGAACTCCCTGTTTGTTTCCTGGCTACCAACCATACTACCGGCGGTAATTCGGGTAGCCCGGTGATCAATGCCGACGGACACCTGATCGGGATCAATTTTGACCGGGTTTGGGAAGGAGTGATGAGCGACCTGATGTTCAACCCCGAAAAATCCAGGAATATTTCGCTCGACATCCGGTATGTGCTTTTTCTGATCGACAGATACGCCGGGGCCGGTTATCTGATCGATGAAATGAAGCTGGTGGAATGAATTTGGATGGGTACCTTGGTTTCTGGTCATGATACAGGATAAGATTCAACAGATCGGGGTGGTGAGAAATGACTTTACTGAACCGGTTGATCCGGCCATGATCCGTAGCAGGGAAAGCAAGCTGGTGATGAAGGAGAAATTCCGGGAAGGGCTGAAAGGTCTCGAGAAACACCGCTTCATTGAGGTGGTGTATCTTTTTCACCAGGAAAAGGAAACCGCCCTTACCGCACAGAATTTACACGGGGTGAGCACAGGTGTTTTCGCTACCCGCCAGACCTGCCGTCCCTCTAAAATCGGGATATCCACCGTGCATCTCCTGGGCGTGGATAAGCGGGTTATCAGGGTAATCGGTCTGGATGCGCTCAACGGAAGTCCGGTACTGGACATCAAGCCTTCCGAAAGATTTTATGAAAGAGAAGAACTTTCGGTCATTCAGCCATATTATTAACTTATATACTGCCTTATGCTACAGGAGACTGGAATACTGATTGCCACAGCCGCTTCCATCGGCTTTTTACATACCCTGCTGGGTCCCGACCATTATCTTCCGTTCATTGTGATGTCGCGGGCAAGAAACTGGTCGGCTGCCCGTACTCTCTGGATTACCGCAGCCTGCGGGGCGGGTCATGTGGCCAGTTCCGTGGTGCTGGGCCTGGTGGGGGTGATGCTGGGAATAGGTGTGAACCGCCTGGTTGACGTGGAATCGGTGCGCGGAGGAATAGCGGCCTGGCTGCTTATTGGATTCGGACTTGCCTATATGCTTTGGGGCATACGGAAGGCCCTCAGGAACAGACCACACAGTCATCCGCATATGCACACCAACGGGTCGCGACATCATCATATCCACGTTCATGATACTGAACATGCTCATTTGCATGAGGAACCCGGCAGGAGGAAACTCACCCCCTGGGTGCTTTTCCTGATCTTTGTTCTCGGTCCCTGTGAACCGCTGATCCCCCTGTTAATGTATCCGGCCGCTGAAAACAGTATGATGGGAGTGGTGGCCGTGGCCGCGGTGTTCAGTGTGGTGACCGTTCTTACCATGACGGCGGTAGTATGGCTGGGGTTTACCGGGTTCCGTTTCCTTCCGCTGAGCAGGCTGGAAAGGTATATGCATGCCCTGGCCGGAGGCATTATTTTTCTGAGCGGGATCGGAATCCGTTTTCTGGGGTTGTAAACACGGCAAACATCCCTGCCTTTATTTTTAAATGGTCTGTTTTAAATCTTCCGGTGCATGATAAAAATCATGCTTGAGAAGTATGTGAAATACTACTTTTACGCTTTCAAATTCTGTTAATATTTTAACAATCATTTAAACCCCTAAACGATCACTGGAATGTCTGAAATCGAAACATTAGTTAAAGAACTGGCTGACAAACACGGCCGGAAACGGGAAAGCCTCATTCCCATTTTGCAGGGGGTGGTGGAAAAGGAGCGTTACCTGTCGGATGAAGCGATGACTGAAATTGCCCGTGAGCTGGATATTGCGGCAGCTCAGGTGTACGGTACGGCTACCTTTTACTCGTTCCTTGACACGGTTCCCCGGGGGAAATACGTGATCAGGATTTGTAAAACCATTTCCTGCTCCATGAAAAACGGAAATGAGGTGATCAAAGCCATCAGCGATATCCTGAAAATACAGGTGGGTGAAACCACGCCCGACAAGAAATTCACCCTGCTGGAAGCCAATTGCCTGGGATGGTGCCACAAAGGGCCGGCCATGCTGATCAATGATACTCCCTATACGGAGCTTACTCCGCAAAAAGTACGTGAGATCATCGCTGAATACAAACGCAAATAAAACGAACAAACATTTTTCCAAAACAGGAATATCATGGCAAACAATAAACCCCTGAAAAAAGTTGATCTGATCTTTTCCGAGGCTTTCCTGAACCGGGATGAACTGAAAGAAGTACTCAGCCGCAGCGCGGATGAAGTCATTCAGGAACTCCTTGATTCGGGTCTGCGTGGAAGAGGTGGTGCCGGTTTCCCTACCGGACTGAAATGGAAATTTACCCGGGATCAGAAAGATCCTGAAAAATATGTGGTATGCAATGCCGACGAAGGTGAACCCGGCACTTTCAAAGATCGTGAGATCCTTGACCGGGTGGGGCGGAAAGTGTTCAACGGCATGGCTCTGTGTGCCAGAACCATCGGTGCAAAAGAAGGGTACCTATACCTGAGGGGAGAATACCGTTTTCTTCTTCCCAAACTGTATCAGATACTTGACGAGTTCCATGAGGATATGAAAGCCCTGGGCATGGATTTTCACATCGATATCAAACTGGGCAGCGGAGCGTATGTGTGCGGTGAAGAAAGCGCCCTGTTCGAGTCGATGCAAGGAGACCGCGGCGAACCCCGTAACAAGCCCCCTTATCCAACCGAATACGGTTTCAGGGGAAAACCCACGGTGATCAATAATGTGGAGACCTTTGTGTCAGCTCTGATAATCAACCGGATAGGCGCTGAAAAATACCAGAAACTGGGAACGGTCGATTCACGCGGATCGAAGCTTTTCAGTATCTCGGGCGATACGCCCATTCCCGGTATTTATGAGCTGGAACTGGGAATGACTGTGGAACAGTTTGTGAACGAATTCGGCGACGGCGATACCAAAGCCGTTCAGGTGGGGGGAGCTGCAGGATTTTGTGTACCCCGGAAAAAATTTACGGATACCATCATCGGATTCGAGGGGGTTCCTACCGGCGGCTCCATGATGCTCTTCAATTCTTCACGTTCTATGTACAACGTGTTGCATAATTACCTGGATTTCTTCAAAGAGGAATCGTGCGGACAGTGCACACCCTGCCGGGTGGGTTGCCAGCAGCTTTTCCTGGGTATTGAGGCGGTTAAACGCGGAGAAAAACCCGCAAGCTACCTTGAAACCCTCCTGAAATTGTCACAAACCATGAAAATTACTGCTAAATGCGGACTGGGCCAGTCGGTGGGGAATTCATTCCACTCCATTGTGAACAACTTCAGGGAAGAAATGATCTACTAACCCGAAAAAAACAAGAATCAAATGGAAAATAAGGTGAAACTGAAGATTGACGGTGTGGAAGTCCAGGTTGAAAAGGGCAAAACCATTCTGGATGCCGCACGTTCACAAAATATACATATACCTACCCTGTGTCATCATGAAGACCTCTGTGTTGCCGGTAACTGCCGGGTGTGTGTGGTGGAGCAGGTGGGAACGCGTAACCTGGTGGCATCGTGTGCCACCCCTGCGGCTGATGGCATGGAAATCCGCACCAACAGCCTGAAAGTAAGGAATGCCCGTAAACATATTATCGAACTGTTGCTTTCCGAACACAATGCCGATTGTACCAAATGCTACAAAAACGGAAACTGTGAACTGCAGGCCCTGGCATCGGAGCTGAAGAATACCGAACACATGTTTCTCGACCTGGTGGAAAGGAAAACCTTTACGGTGGATATGTACTCTCCTTCCATTATCAAGGATGACAGCCGCTGTATCCGTTGCCAGCGCTGCGTGCGTACCTGCGAGGAACTGCAGCATGTGAGCGCTCTGGGTGTGGCCCACAAAGGCGACCGGATGAAAATTTCCACCTTCTTCGATCATCCTATGTTCGAAGTGGTGTGTACCAATTGCGGTCAGTGTGTGAACCGCTGTCCAACCGGCGCCCTTATCGAGAGGAATTATATTGACGAGGTATGGGATGCCATTTATGATGAAGATAAATTTGTGGTAGTACAGACAGCTCCGGCTACCCGTGTGGCACTTGGCGAGGCACTCGACCTTCCTCCCGGGGAAATCGTTACCGGAAAGATGGTGGCTGCCCTGCGCCGCATGGGATTCAATGCCGTGCTCGACACTGACTGGTCAGCCGACCTGACCATTATGGAAGAAGGAACCGAGCTGCTGACCCGGCTGAAGAAAGCCCTGGTAGACAAGGATCCCAATGTGGCTCTGCCCATGACTACTTCCTGCTCGCCCGGCTGGATCAAATTCATAGAACATACCTTCCCCGAAATGTTACCCAACGTATCTACCTGCAAGTCACCGCAGCAGATGTTTGGGGCTATTGCAAAAACATACTATGCCAATAAGATGGGTGTGGATCCGGCCAAAATGGTGGTGGTTTCCATTATGCCCTGTACGGCCAAAAAATTTGAGGCCGACCGCCCGGAAATGCGCTCCAGTGGCTTTAAGGATGTGGACCTGGTGCTGACTACCCGCGAGCTGGGAATCATGATCAGGCAGGCCGGACTGGATTTCAATTCCCTGCCTGATGAAGATTACGACAGTGTGCTGGGTCAGTCATCGGGTGCTGCTGTGATCTTCGGTGCCACCGGTGGGGTGATGGAGGCCGCTCTGCGTACTGCTTATGAAATCGTAACCGGGCGCGAAGTGCCTTTCGAAGGGCTGAATATTACCCCGGTACGGGGAATGGAAGGTGTCCGGGAGGCTTCAATCGAGATCAGGGACACACTTCCCGACTGGAAATTTCTTGAAGGAGTGGAATTAAGAACCGTAGTGGCCCACGGGCTGACAAATGCCAAGCAGGTGATGCAGTGGGTGAAGGAAGGAAAGAAGAGTTACCACTTCATTGAGATCATGGCATGTCCCGGCGGATGCCTGGGAGGCGGAGGCCAGCCCATACCCACGAATGCAGAGATCAGGGCCAAAAGAGCCGAAGCTATTTACCGGGAAGATGCGGGTAAGGCTATCCGGAAATCGCACGAAAATCCTGAAATCATTGCCATTTACAAGGAGTTTCTGGGTGAACCGCTCAGCCATAAATCACACGAACTCTTGCATACGCACTACGTGGAAAGGAACCGTTACTGATCTGAACCACAAAGAAACAGGAAAGGATGGTCCGAAGCGGACCATCCTTTTTTTGTATTATATTTGTATTAGATGAAAACTCCTGTACTTCCTCCCAGAACGATTGAAAGGCTGAGCGAATACCGGCGGAGCCTGCTGGAATACCTGGCCGGGGGAAAGCCTTATATTTTTTCTCACGAACTGGCCGCCCTGCATCATTATACTCCCGAACAGGTAAGAAGGGATATTATGCTGATCGGGTACAGCAGCTTTCAGCGGAAAGGTTATGATGTGAAAAAGCTCATCCGCCGGATCGCGGGTATTCTGGATACCCCCAGGGGTATCAATGTGGCCGTGGTGGGCTTCGGGAACCTGGGTCATGCCATTACCAATTATTTCCGGGGAAAACGATCCAAACTGAATATCATTGCTTCGTTCGATAACGATCCCGGCAAAGTGGGCAAAGTGACCCTGGGGGTGGTATGCTATCCCGTGGAGCAGCTTCATGAAATCATACGTGAGAAACGGATCAGCATTGCCGTTCTGACCGTTCCCCCCGAAGCGGCGCGTGAAATAACGGCCAGGCTGGTACATGCCGGTATCCGGGGAATACTGAACTATACCTCTGTGCCTCTCCAGGTGCCCGAGAATGTATTCGTCGAATCGTACGATTTTATTACTTTTCTGGAGAAGGTGGCGTATTTTGTAAAACTTTCGGGGGAGATGGAGTAACCGGAGTCCCGGGCTTTTTCACCGGTCAGGATGGCGGCCTGCTTCCATTAACCGGGAAATCAATCTGTTTCGTATTTTCGTATTTCCGGTAAAAACGGTTTCTTCCTGTTTTCTCTGTCCGATACGGTCGACAACCGACACGGGCGGGTGACTGAATACGATCAGGTCATGTCCCAGGGCCAGGGCCTCGTCCACATCGTGCGTAACGGCAATCACTGTCCTGGGATGTTCCTTCCATATACGTAGAAAGCTTTCCATCAGGTTCATTTTCAGCGAAAGGTCCAGTCCCCGGAATGCTTCATCCATCAGGATGATATCCGAGGGAAAAGCAAAGGCCCGGGCCATGGCAACCCGCTGTTTCATTCCTCCGCTGAGCTGATAGGGGTATAAATGACCTTTGCCCTGCAGGTTCACCAGATCCAGGTAATGGTTCAGCCAGGCTTCCTGCTTTTCGGGCGGGATCTGTTCCTTCACGGGAAACAGCAGGTTCCCGGTCACAGTTTTCCAGGGCAGAAGCCGGGGTTCCTGAAAAATGTACGAAAGCTTCCTGTTGCCGAATCCGATCCTTTCCCCCGATTGGGGGCGAAGGTTCCCGCTCAGGATATTCAGCAGGGTTGTTTTTCCGCATCCCGAAGGCCCCAGAATACAGGTTATGGTATTTTCTCTGAACTCAAGGCTAAATTCCCTGAATATTTCCTGCCCGGGATAGGACATCCGTATGTTTCTTACCCCAAGTTTCATGATGCTTTCCATTGGATCAACCTGCTTTCTGCCTGTGTAATAAGCCATTCAAAAAAATAACTGATCAGTACCGCAATGACAGTCCATGCAATGAGTTCCGAAACCATCAGGTAGGTCTGGGCCTGCTGCATCTGTGTTCCGATACCCAATCCGGGCTGGCTGAGCACTTCTCCAATGATCACGGCCCTCCAGCCGAAGCCTATGGCGGTGGAAATACCGCTGGTAAGGAAAGGGGCAATGCCCGGGATATACAGTTCCCTGATAATCCGTTTGCGGGGTACCCGGAAGAATTCGGCCATTTCCAGTAAATCGCCGTCGAGCGACCGGATGCCTTCGATCACATTGGTGCATACAATGGGAAACATGGTAAGGAATGCGATAAATACCGGCACCTGTTCCACCCGGAACCATATGAGGGCCAGCAAAATGAAAGATATGACCGGTGTGGAACGCAGGGTAACCAGAACGGGCTTGATAGCGGCATGCACGGCGGGTACTGTACCGGCCCAGATGCCAAGGCCCACGGCCAGTACCAGGGAGAGAGCAAAGCCGGTGAGTCCCCTGAGAACGGTGTATCCTACAGCCGAAATAAATTCTTCCCTGATCAGCAGCGACAGGGTGGTGGCAATGGTTTTTTCCGGCGAGGGAAGGATCAGGTCCGAGCCCATGAGCCAGGATGCCAGCTTCCATAGAAGGAGCAGCAACAGCACCGAGACAAAGGTGATCAGCTTATTTTTCGTAAATAAACGATTCATCAGGCATTTTCTCTCCCAGTATCCTGGGATCAAATTCATAGAAAATACGGTAATAATCTACAAGGGCATGCTTTACCTCGCCGGCCCTGCGGAACCGGATATTCGACCAGGGAATGGAACGGGCAACTGTTTCCGGCCCCTTCATGATCCCTAGGGAATCGGACAGGTAGCCCGCCGCTTCAGGGAAGGCATTGATCCATTCAATCGCCCTGGCGTACTCTTCCAGAAATTTCTCCAGCCGCTCGGG
This sequence comes from Bacteroidota bacterium, assembly GCA_011049175.1. Classification (GTDB taxonomy): domain Bacteria; phylum Bacteroidota; class Bacteroidia; order Bacteroidales; family VadinHA17; genus HyVt-105. Next base: position 47,729 of record DSCJ01000086.1, read on the forward strand.
ATAGGCTTCGGCAAAACCGTTGTGCACCAGAATGGCTGTCTGGGGCATGGCCAGGTTGTCCTCCCACATGCCTTCCCAGGCTGTATTCAGATCCAGTATTCTGTCGAGACCGGGATTTTTTTCCAGGATCATGCTGACATAGGGTTCGCCCATCACTCCATAGGTTGCTTTTCCTGCCGCCAGGGCCTGTGCCAGGTCGGTATGGGTGGGGTAGGAATAATCCAGGTTCAGATCCCTTTCCGGGTCCACACCGTTCCTGACAGCCAGGTAACGGAACAGAATATCCGGGGTCATGCCCCGGGCCATCAGGAAGATCCGTTTTTCTGCGGCTTTTTTCCAGCTCCACTGTTCTCCGGAAGGTCCCAGCATGTAAAGATTGCCCCATACGGGAACGGCAACGATGCGGTACGGAACGCCCCGGTTATAAAGAAGCGCTCCCGTAGTGGAAGGAAGCACGGCTATGTCTACCTCTTCCCTGAGCATCAGGGCCCTGACCCGCAGGGGTTCATCAAACAGAAGGTAGTGAACGGTGCTGTCGTTCCGGCTGTTTCTGATCAGGGGGGCCATGCTGATGGCCGAGGGACCTTTCAGAGTGGCAATACGTAAGATACCGGTATCTTCGTACTTTTGCATGCAGCCGGAAAGAAGCAGCAGAGAAACCACGCAGCCGGTGAGCAGTTGTTTTTTCATAGACCTTCCTGTTCCTGCAAAACTAATAAACAAATCGGGGAATGAAGGGTTTTTTTCACGCCAGGCACTTTATATTTTTCTGTTCTGTCAGTCAGAGGACGAGGGAAGCTAGGCCGACAACTACGTCCACAAATTCGCAAGTTTTTATTAAAGGATTTAATATAATACAGTTATTCGATCAATTACTGAAAGAAAGCCATCTCCTGTTTGGGGGAATTTAAATTCGCTCTTACAACTTACTATTTGACATATTCACACCGCCAGCCCCTCAGGCCGGTTTCGTTCGCCGCACTTTGGCGAACGACCTGCTTTTTTCAGGGATGAAGAAAGCAGGCAAAAAACCCTTCGGCTGCTGATGCTTTTATGAAAAAACGACGGCGGGGGAAAGCCTGCCGCGATCCAAACTCGCCCCTGACGGTGCTGTGCCTGTCAGAAACTCAGACAGGATCGCTGCACAGGCCATGGCGCATTTACCCCCGCCTGGTTTTTCTCATAAAACCCTCAGAGGCCGGTCTCTTTGATTAAATACGTGGTACTCCCGGAACCTTGCTCCGCAGAAGATGCCTGTTTTTGGAAGAGAAGAATCAGCTGGTTTGTCGGGCCGGTTTGTTGTGGATTGTATGAAGAAACTTGATTTTTTCATCCCTCCGGCCACGGTTTCGCTCCGTTCCCGAAACGGAGCGACATGCTTTTTTGAGGGCAAAAAAGCATGCAAAAAACCCTTCGTCTGCTGATGCTTTTATGGAAAAACTACGGCGGGGGAAAGCCTGCCGCGATCC
>DSCJ01000087.1 GCA_011049175.1 Bacteroidota bacterium
GGCCTTCCCCCGCCGTAGTTTTTCCATAAAAGCATCAGCAGCCAAAGGGTTTTTTGCATGCTTTTTTGCCCCCAAAAAAGCATGTCGCTCCGTTTCAGGAACGGAGCGAAACAGTGGCCGGTGGGATGAATAAATCCAGTTTTTTCAAACAATCCGCTACTAACCGGCCAGATAAACCGGTTGATTCTTTTCTTCTAAAAACAGGCAGCCTTTACCAAACAATGTTCGGTATTTACACGAATTTCTTCAAAAGGACTGGCCTCTGAGGGTTTTATGTGAAAAACAAGGCGGGAGAACATGCGCCATGGCCTGTGCAGCGATCCTGTCTGAGTCCCTGACAGGCGGAGCGCCGTCAGGGGCGAGTTTGGATCGCGGCAGGCTTTCCCCTGCCGTAGTTTTTCCATAAAAGCATCAGCAGCCGAAGGGTTTTTTGCATGCTTTTTTGCCCCACAAAAAAGCATGTCGCTCCGTTTCGGGAACGGAGCGAAACCGTGGCCGGCGGGATGAATATATCAAAGAAAAACAGGCAAGGGGATTGTTCCAGTCCACTCTCCCTCTCCATCACTCCATCACGCACTTACACCCACCAGAGCCGCGTAGCGGCAGGCTGCATGTTCAGTTCCCGCAGGTAAGGCGATGTGGATATTTTGTTCCCTGAAGCCTTTGCAGCAAAACAGGAAGCCGCATAAATACTTTATGTAAACCCATTTCGGGGCAAGTCAGTTTATTGGTTGTTATGATACCAGGCCGATGCCCGGAACAGTTTATCGGACGACTGGAGGATCTTCATCCGCAGGTTTTCCGGATAACCCGGTCTTTCTTTCAGGAAACTGCTGACCGTGTTTGCGGCCGAACGGCTGTTGCAGGTTCCCAGGGTGGCATCGAGCCAGCGGCCGGGGAAAAAGATATCGCCGGTAATCTGTATTTCTTCCAGCCATTCAAGTGCGGGAAGAATATATTTCTCCGCGCGGGGGTGACGAAACGGATGATGCAGCCAGGAGAGCGATTGCAATACCCAGGGTTCGTGTTCCCTGTTCGGGGCCCGGGCAAAACTGGTAAAGCAGGAGTCACGTACTGCCGGATCGGGCGAGAGGGCCGGAACCACAAAATCGAATTGTTCCAGCCGGTCGGGGTGGGTAATGGATGCCCGTTGCCTGATTCTGATCTCCTCGTATCTTTCGGGAAGGCGCAGCATCAATTCATAAGCCAGTTCCGTTCTGTCGGTTTCCGGAAGAAGCAGGCAGCCGGCCTGTTCCTTTCCTTCCCATACCCTGGCAAGCCACCGGGTGGTTTCATCCGAAACAGTCATATCGGAAAGGGCCGTGAACCAGGTGCGCGCCATATCGGGGGAGGAAGCGGTCAGGGTTTTCTCTCTGAGCAGGCTTTCCAGCGGCGCTGCCCATTTTTCTCTTGTCGCCGGATCAAGAAATTGCCGGAACAGGACATGGGCATACGACAGGATACGCCGGATGATCTGGCGGTCGGATTCCGCTTCCAGTTCCCTGAGGATGAGGTCCATCAGTTTACCGGGTTCCACCTGTCGGTGCATGAGGTTTTCCCACAGGTTGATCCAGCAAACACCGCGTTGCAAAGGGGGCATATCCTGCAGGCCTTTCAGAAAGGTTTGCCGGCTAAGGGAATCAATCCGGAAATACCCGTAGCCCAGGCCCTGGCTGTTGGGAAGGATATACCGCAGGGGGAGCGATCCGGGTTGCAGTTCAAGTATTATTTCATCTCCGGCAGTTTTTACAGCCAGGCAGGTGTCCCTGTCTTCCCAGGCAACCATCAGGTGCAGGGTTTGCGGCCAGTTCCTTTTCCTGCCGGCCGGATCTATGGCCGACAGCAAAACACTCTGTTCATTGCCTGCCTGAGATACATGGTAATGGGGCATGCCTGGCTCATCGATCCAGCTTTTCCCCCATGTTTCCAGCTCTTCTGCCGTCAATCCGTCGAGTATCCGGATCAGGTCTTTCCAGGTGGCATTCCCGTAAGCAAAGGTATTGAGGTATTGCTGCAGCCCGGCCCTGAGAACCGGTTCGCCCATGATCTGCTCCAGCATCCGCATGGCAATGGGGGCCTTGTGGTATATAATATTCCCGTAAAGGGTCCCTGCATTGCACAGGTTATCCAGTGGCTGAGCCACGGGATGGGTTCCGGCGGTACGGTCAACTTCATAGGACGGGGGATAATGGTTCAGCAGAAAAAGCAGATCGTGGTCGATCTCCGGAAAAGAGGGATTCACGATCTTGTCGGCCATGAAACCGGCGAAAACTTCCTTGAGCCATACATCGTTGAACCATTCCATAGTGACCAGATCGCCGAACCAGATATGGGATGTTTCATGGGCGATAAGGTTGGCCCGCCCCAGTTGCTCCTGCAGATCGGGGGCCTCGTTCAGTAAAATACGGGTATCACTGTAAAAAATCGAGCCGGGATGTTCCATCCCTCCGTATTGAAACGAAGGGATGAGAACAAAATCGAACTTTTCGAAAGGATACGGTATGCCGGTATATTCTTCCATCCATTCCAGGGCGTTCTTATGCAGTTTGAACACTTCATCACGGTTCCTGCGTACCTTTTTTTCGTCGGTTTCCCGGTGGTAGAACCGCATGGAACCGCGGGATGTTTCCAGTTTTTCCACCTGAAAAATCCCTGCGGCAAAGGCGAACAGGTAGGTGGGAAGGGGAGGGGTGGACCTGAAATCGATCCGTTTCCTGTCACCCTGTGCAGTGATCCTGTCTTCGGGGGCATTCGCCACGGCTTCCCAGTGGGCGGGTATTTCCAGGCTGCAGCTGAAGGTTGCCTTCAGATCGGGCTGGTCTATGCAGGGAAAGCAGGTGGAAGCCCTGTCGGGGACAAACAGGGTGTACAGGAATTCCCGGTTCCGGTTCAGCGGGGATTCTCCGGCAAGGAAGCCGACAGAGATCTCGTTCCTCCCCCTTTTCAGGTAGCGGTTTTCAATAAGCAGGTGGCCGTTTTTTGGTCGTACGGGGCAGGGTTTCCCGTTGGCGATGATTTCATGCACCGACCCGGCCGGTTGCCTGAAATCGATCACCAGGGGCAGTGACCGGTCACTGAGCAGGAAATGCAGGGTGACCCTGCCCGGGATGGAATCTTCCATGGATTCCGGAATACTGAAAAAAACCTGGTACTCCAGGCTGTCGATGGTTTGTTTTCGCAGGGAGGCCAGTTCCCGGCTGACACCCGGTTCGGTCAGAACAGGGGATAGCTTCTGGCAGGCGGTTACCGGAAGTAAAAAGATCAGGAGGCAAAGGAATAAATTTTTCATTGGGAACGAAGATTTGTGTAAAAACGGGAGATCAACGGAAACCATGGTATGAAAATATATAAAAAAAACATTTCTGAAGGAAAGTTGCCGTGTTTTGAACACGGCAGCCTCCCGGGTTGTTATCTGAATAGGGAGATTATTTATACCTTTATCATCACATTCAAAAAAAAAGGGCTGCCCGATGGATGTTTCCGGAAAAAATTTCCGAAGAACCCTGTTTGCCGGAATAATATGGGTTATTTCGCTGTCATCTGTTGCACAGTCAGCAGGGGAAGATCTTCTTTCCATGGTCCGTGAGGGAGATCTGGCCTCTTTGAGGAAGGAGATCGGGCAGGCCGATCTGAATGCCCGGTACGGGGAAGAAGGAAAAACCCTGCTGCAGGCGGCCATGGAAAGCCGCCAGGCAAAAACGGCCAGATACCTTTTGCGGAAGGGGGCAGACCCCAACCAGGCGGTGGGAGGGGTTCCTTTGCTTATTGCAGCCGTGGCCATGCAGAATTTCGAGATGGTGAAACTGCTGCTGAATTATGGGGCGGAAGTGGACACAAAAGATGAAAAAGGGAATACCGCCCTCATCTTTGCCGCTTATATGGGAAATCAGGAAATTGCCAGGCTGCTGGTACATGAAGGGGCCGATTACAATTATGAAAATGCCGCAGGGAAAACGCCTCTTGACTATGCCATTCAATTCAGAAATGCCGGAGTATCTTCCTATCTGCGATCATTGAATGCCCGAAGCCTTTCGAGGTTTTTTCCCGATTATCATGACGGACCGCATATCGTATGGCATGGAAGCGAAGAGCCTTTTGTTTTCTATATGTACCGCGACAGTGCCACTGACCAGGTGGGATTCAGGACGGAACGCCTCGGCTGGAAGAAAAATCCCTTCATGTTGAGGGGGTTTTCTGCCGATACCCTTTCGTATCCCGTGCATCCGGGTCTGGAACCCGGACCTGCCCGGTGCCCGGGTGTTGACCGTATTCTGGTGATGGGAGATGTGCACGGGGGTTTTGATCCCATGAAAGACCTCCTGATCAGGTACGGAGTGATAGACAGCCGGCTGAACTGGACATGGGGCGACGGACATCTGGTTTTTGTGGGCGATGTATTTGACCGGGGCGATAAGGTAACAGAAACCCTGTGGCTGATTTACCGGCTGGAACAACAGGCGGCAGAGGCAGGGGGAAGGGTGCATCTTCTCCTGGGGAACCATGAACAGATGATTATGGAAAGCGATCAGCGGGATATATCCACGAAATATTTCTACCTTACCTCTTCCCTCGGCATTTTTTATCCCGATCTGTTTTCCCTCGATACGGAACTGGGACAATGGCTCAGAAAAAAACCGGTGTTGGTTCAGATCAACAACATGCTGTTTGTTCATGCAGGCATATCCCCCGGTTTTCTGCAAACAAGGCCCAACGTGGAAGATGTGAACCGGTTGATACGGGGTTACCTGCACGGCAGGCCCGATACCACGAGGCTCGACGACCTGAAGCTCCTGCTCGGGGAACAGGGGCCCCTGTGGTACCGCGGGTATTTTATTTCGGGAAGTCAGTATGCCCGGGCCGACAGTTCTTTCATTGATTCGGTGCTGAATTATTTCGGGGTGAAACGCCTGGTGGTGGGCCATAACAATGTGGATGAGATCACTCCGCTGTACAGCGGAAAGGTGATTGCCGTGGATGTTCCGTATTATACCGGACAAAGGGAAATACAGGCCCTGCTCATCAGGGATGACCGGTTATTCAGGGTCAGAGCCGACGGAACAGAGGAAGAGCTGGAAACAGGATCGGACGGTTCCTCGGGGAAAGCAATCCGGAAATGATTGGAAGAATGATCAGAAAATTTCCCGTTTTTCTAATGATGGTGTGGACCGGAATGATGTTCCAGGGAATTATGCTGAGCCTGCATACCCGGCAACCGGTACCGGCCGATACTTCCACTGTGCAGGGAACCGGTCATTACCTCTTCGCCACCGACAGCCTGCTGTACATTACGCTCGAAGCCGATTTTCATAGCATTCAGTTCGATACAGGGGATGACAACCGCTGGCACGAAGCCCGGCTTATCCTTTACCGGGGGCGGAACGACAGTGTGGCCATGCCGGTGGAACTGGAAACCCGCGGTCATTTTCGCCGGTCGAGGAAAACCTGCGATTTTCCTCCCCTGCGTATCCGGTTCGACACGGATTATACCACTGAAACGGTTTTCCAGGGACAGAAGCGCCTCAAAATGGTTACCCATTGCCGGTCAAAACAGCCGGCTTATGAACAATTTTACATGCGGGAGTACCTTTTATACAGGATATACAACCAGCTTACCGGCCTTAGCTTCCGGGTAAGGCCGGCCATGATTACTTACCGGGATATTTCCGGGAAATCATCCGGCCTGGTGAAGTTTTCCTTTTTCCTGGAAGATGATGACGACATGGCCTCACGTAACGGTGGGGTAATAGCCGAGGTAATGAATGTGGCCCAGTATAAGCTGGATTATGACCAGGTACTGCTGTTTGTTATGTTTCAGTATTTTATCGGGAACACCGACTGGTCGGTTCCTGCCCTGCACAATGTAAAGCTCTTTTCACCCGGTGAAGGCGGGCCCCTTCAGCCCGTTCCCTATGATTTTGATTTTTCGGGAGCCGTCGATGCCCCCTATGCGGTTCCCGATCAGAAATTGCCGATAAACAATGTGAGGCAGCGGTTATTTCGTCATTACTGTGTTCCACGGGAGGACCTTCAACCCGTTTTCAACCTTTTTCTGGAACGGAAAGAGGATATTTATAGCCTGATCAGCCAATTCCCGTATTTAACAGACCGAAATCGAAAAATAACCCTGAAATATTTTGATACGTTTTATGATATTATTCAGAATGAAAAAAGAATTAAAAGAGAATTCCAAAGAATGTGCTGGTAATATGAGGCATATAAAAGGTATACGGGTCCTGGCCTTTCCTTTTCTTCTCACGGTTCTGCTGTGGGGCTGCCGCTGGCAACCTTCTTCTGAAACCCTGTACATTGTGCAGACCAGCGATATTCACGGCGCCATATTGCCCCACGACTTTGTGCACGATACGGCTGCCGTTACTTCCCTGGCCCATGCCATGCATGTGATCCGGGAACTCAGGGAATCGGGCGAGGTGATCCTGCTCGATAACGGGGATATCCTGCAGGGTCAGCCGCTGGTGTATTACTCGAATTTTGTGGATACAGCCGGCCGGCATATCTGTTCCGATGTGATGGATTACATGGGTGTGGATGCTGCTACCGTGGGAAATCATGATATTGAAGCCGGACACGCGGTTTACGACCGGTTACGGCAGGAATTCCGCTTCCCCTGGCTGGCTGCCAATGTACTCAACCGGGAAACGGGAGAGCCTTATTTTACACCCTATGCCGTGATCAGAAAAGCAGGCTGGAAAATCGCCGTTCTGGGCCTGACCACTCCGGCTGTTCCGCAATGGCTTCCTGAAAAGCTGTGGGAGGGAATGGAATTCCGGGATATGCTGGAGACGGCCAGGGAATGGGTTCCCATGATTCTGGAAAAGGAACATCCCGACCTGATGGTGGGCCTGTTCCATTCGGGTACGGGAACAGGGGACGAAACAACCGGAGTGGCTGAAAATGCCGGACGGTATGTGGCTTCCAGGGTGCCGGGTTTCGATATCGTTTTTACCGGGCATGACCACCGGGCCGTGCAAACCGCAGTGGTCAATTCCCGGGGCGATTCGGTTCTCATTCTGAATCCCGGCAGCCATGCCGCTTATCTTTCCTTGGTGGAAGTGCACATGGAAAACGGCCGACCGGTTCTCAGCCCTTCGCTGATTTCCCTGGAAAAGGTTCCGGACGACAGGGAATTTGTTGAAAGATACCGGAATTTCCATCAGGAAGTGGAGGGCTACCTGTCGCAACCCGTTGGTAAGCTGACCCGTTCGGTTTTTGCCCGTGAGGCCATTTTCGGGGATGCGGCCTTTACCGATCTGATCCACCGTATCCAGATGGATGTGGCCGGAACACCGGTGTCGTTTACCGCTCCCCTGTCCATGGATGCCCGGGTGCCGGCGGGGGATATCACCGTGCGGGATCTTTTTGCCCTGTACCGGTATGAAAACTTTTTGTATACCATGGAACTCACGGGGAGTGAAATACGTGACTATCTGGAATATTCGTATGCAGGTTGGTTTGAAACCATGACCGGTCCGGGAGACCACCTGATCCTGTTCAGGAAGGATGAGAACGGAGAACCTGTGTATTCGGAGTCGTATCGGAGCTACCGGCTGGCACGGTCCCCGTATCATTTCGATTCAGCCGAAGGCCTGGAATACCTGGTGGATGTGAGCGCCCCTCCTGGCGAAAGGGTTCAGATCCTGTCGTTGGCAGGCGGAGCGCCGTTCTATCCCGATTCTCTCTACCCGGTGGCGGTCAATTCCTACCGTGGCAGCGGAGGAGGAGGACACCTGACCGCCGGCGCAGGTATTCCTCCGGAAGAACTGGCAGCCAGGATCAAATGGTCCACCCCGCACGACCTGAGGCAATCGATGATCGAATGGTTCCGAAAACAGGGTACGGCAGAACCGGTTTGTTCGGGTAACTGGACCGTCATTCCCGATAGCTGGGTTGACAAGGCAAAAAAGAGAGATTTCGCACTGCTGTTTCCCGAAAGCATAACAATAAATTAACCTGAAATGTATTTTATTTAGATTGAATTTAATTAAATTGCACCGCAAAAGTTACAAAAATGAAAACCAGAATATTTTTTTTATTTCCGGCGGTACTAATTCTTATTTCTGTCTGGTCGTGTCAAACCGTTGAAAAAGAAACTGTACCGGAAGTCAGGAACGTGATCCTGCTCATAGGGGACGGAATGGGAACCTCGCAGCTTTATGCCGCCATGGTGGAAAGCGAAACGCCCCTGTTCATGGAGCGTTTCCCTGTGGCCGGATTCCAGAAAACCTATTCGTTCAGTGACTATATCACCGATTCGGCTGCCTCGGGCACAGCCCTGGCTACAGGAAAGAAAACCCGGAACGGAATGATCGGGATGGGTCCCGACAGTGTACCGGTGAAAAGCATCCTTGAGCTGGCTGAAGACCACGGACTGGCCACCGGGCTGGTAGCTACCGCCACTATTACCCATGCCACACCGGCCTCTTTTATTGCCCATCAGGTGAACCGCAATATGTACGAAGAAATTGCCGCCGATTTTCTGGCCACCGAAGTAGATGTATTTATCGGAGGAGGCAAAAACCATTTTACCCGGAGAAAAGATTCGCTGAATCTATTGACAGAACTGGAAACCAGGGGTTATTTCCTGGCCGGTTCCCTGGAAGAAGCAGGGGAGCTGGAGTCGGGGAAGCTTGCCTGCCTCCTTGCCCCGGGTCATTTGCCCACCTGGTCGGAAGGGCGGGGCGACATGCTCCCACGGGCCACCGAAATTGCCCTGAATCTGCTGAACCGCAGTGAAACGGGATTTTTTATCATGATCGAAGGCTCTCAGATCGACTGGGGTGGACATGATAACAGCCTGGAGTATGTTGTGAATGAAACGCTCGATTTTGACCGGGCAGTGGGGAAAGCGCTTTCCTTTGCCGAAAAGGATGGCCACACCCTGGTGGTCGTTACGGCCGATCATGAATGCGGCGGCCTGACCCATGTGGGGGGCAACATAGCGGAACACCGGGTGGAAGGCCATTTTTCAACAGGCGACCACACGGGAGTGATGGTGCCGGTACTGGCCTTCGGACCGGGGGCTGAAAAGTTCGGAGGCATATATGATAATACCGATGTGTTTATGAAGATCAGAAACCTGCTCAATCTGGAGGAGGAATAGGACAGGTTATTTGATGAAAATTCAACCATACGCCGTTTACCTGCTGGTTTTCCCTTTTATTCTGACCTCCTGTCCTGACAGGAGTCCTTCGGAATTATCCGGGGGAAAGGCGTTGAAAGCCACACCCCAGCTGTACATCAGTTATCTGCCGGCTGAAATCAGGGAAAACAGCGGCATGATCCTGTATGACGGATTGGTATGGACTTTTAACGACAGCGGGGGCGGGCCGTTGGTGTACGGATTGCATCCCCGCACTGGCAGGATCGTTCGCCGTGTTCAGCTCGATGGGGCGGAAAACCGCGACTGGGAAGCCATTACACAGGATGAGCATTACATCTATGTGGGAGATGTGGGTAACAACAGCGGGGCACGTACCGATTTGAAGATCTACCGTTTGCGGAAAGACGATATGCCTGACGGACCGGAAGGCAGAGTGCCCACCGAAGCGATCAACCTGTTGTATGAAGAACAGTGGGCCGGCGGGGAACTGATCCCCGACCGCCGGTTCGATTGTGAGGCCATGGTGGCATGGAACGACAGCCTGGTCCTTTTTACCAAAGACTGGGTGAATGAACAAACCATGCTCTTTTCTTTACCTGCTGTGCCCGGTGTGTACCGGTTGTACCCAACCGACAGCTTTCCGGCGGGAGGCCTGATAACAGGCGCTGCTTTTCTTCCCGGCGAACCCCTGCTGGTTCTTTGCGGATACAGTAACTTTGCCCCTTTTCTCTGGCTGTTCCAGGGTTTCGAAAGTCCGGATTTTTTTTCCGGAAAGAATATACGTATTGAAATGCCCGAATTATTCAGGATACAGACAGAAGGGGTTTATCTGAAGAATGCCGACAGTTTGTTCATCTCCTCCGAAGCCACCGACATGCCCCCCCAGATGTACCTGCTGAAATTGAAATCATTCAGGAACCGGAAGGAATAATCCGCCCGTTCATCCCGCATTTTGCTTACCTTTGTTTTCTGATGGGCCAGCAACAGAACAAACATAACAACCTGTTTGCAGGAAGGAAAAAACTCCCCCTGATGGAGGAGTTTTATTCCATACAGGGCGAAGGGCATCATGTGGGGAAGCCTGCCTATTTTATCCGCCTGGGAGGATGCGATATAGGATGCAGCTGGTGTGATACAAAATTATCCTGGAATGCTGATGTGCACCCCGCAGTAGAAGCCGATACGGTGGTTCACCATGCGCTGGAAGCAGGAGCCCGGTCGGTGGTGGTCACAGGGGGTGAGCCTCTGATGTACGACCTGAACTATCTGTGCCGGAAACTGAAAGAGAACGCACTGACCACCTATCTGGAGACCTCGGGGGCTTATCCCCTCACGGGCGAATGGGACTGGATATGCGTCTCGCCCAAGCCTTCCCGGCCGCCCATGGATTGGGCAGCTGAAAGAGCGGATGAGTTGAAAGTGATTATTCAAACCCGTGCCGATCTGTCGTGGGCAGAGGCCTGTGCAAAAAAAATGGGAAAAAACTGTTTGCTTTACCTGCAGCCCGAGTGGAGTCAGTATGCGAAGATCCTGCCCTTGATCATTGATTATGTGAAACGGCATCAGGAATGGATGATCTCTGTCCAGGCCCATAAGTTCATGCATATTCCCTGACATCCGGTATGATTCTTGCGCCCACATAAAACAAAAAACCATGATCCGCCTGCTTCTGCCGCTGTCATTTCTTTTCCTGTTTCCGGTATCTCTGGAGGCACAGGGGGATTATTCCACCCGGTCGAAAAAGGCTATTTCGCTGTATGAGAAAGGATATCAGAATTACAGCATCATGCGGTACGACCAGGCGGTAAAAGATCTGAAGGCGGCGATCAGGCAGGACAGGAATTTTATAGAACCCTATTTTATTCTGGCCGATATCAGTCGCCTGCAGGATGATCCCGACCAGGCCATCGACTGGTACCTGGAATCCCTTTCCATCAATCCCGATTACCATCCCGAGGTGTATCTTTACCTGGCCGAGCTGGAAATCAAAACGGCCCGTTACCGGGAGGCGGAAGAACATCTCATCCAATGCCTCGACAGGGAGGATCTTCGTTTGCGGGCACGCAAACGGGCGGAATTTCTGCTGAAGTGCAGCCGGTTTGCCCTGGAAGCGCTGAAAAGTCCGGTTCCCTTTGAACCCGTTAATCTGGGCGACAGCGTGAATTCGGAGCTGGACGAATACTGGCCTTCCATGACAGCCGACGGGGAGATACTGGTGTTTACCCGCCTGATACCCAGCCGCTATCCCTCACAACCCGGTCAGGAAGCATTTCAGGAAGATTTTTTTACCAGCCGTCGTGCAGATACGGCATGGTCGCTGGCCAGGAATATGGGCCCACCGGTCAACACCCTCTGGAATGAAGGAGCACAATCCCTTTCGGCAGACGGTCAATACATGTTTTTTACCGCCTGTAACCGCAGCGACGGACTGGGAAGCTGCGATATCTATATGAGCCGCAGAACTGCCGCGGGATGGAGCGAACCGGTGAATGTTGGCCCGCCCCTGAATACCGGGGCCTGGGAATCACAACCCTCCCTGTCTCCCGACGGGCTGTCGCTGTATTTTGTTTCCAACCGGCCGGGTGGAGAAGGGAATATGGATATATGGGTTAGCCGCCTGAAGTCCGACGGTTCGTGGGGAACCCCTGAAAACCTGGGGAAAGCGGTCAATACCCCGGAAAATGAAAACTCCCCTTTTATTCATTTTGACAATCGTACCCTGTATTTTTCATCGGATGGCCATCCGGGAATGGGCGGTTTTGATATTTTCCGCTCACGCATGGACCGTGCCGGAAATTTTTCCGATCCCGAAAATATGGGATATCCCATCAACACACATTACGATGAGACCGGCCTGGTGGTTAATGCCGCCGGCGACCTTGCTTATTATGCCTCCGATCGTTTGCCGGGGAAAAACCGCGACCTGTATGTATTCGAGCTGTATCCTGAAGCGCGTCCCGATCCCGTGACATATCTGAAAGGAGTGGTGTATGATGCCGATACCCGGGAAAGGCTGGCCGCCCGGTTTGAAATGATCGACCTGGCTTCGGCAGAAACCGTCATGGAGGCAACTTCCGACCGGAACGGGGAATTCCTGGTGTGTCTTCCCGCCAACCGGGATTATGCACTGAATGTATCACGTACCGGTTACCTGTTCTATTCCGATCACTTTGCCCTGACAGGGGAATATACGCGTCCCGATCCGTTTATCAGGGATATTCCCCTGACGCCTATCCGGGTGGGGGAGTCGACCGTACTGAACAATATTTTCTTTGAGTTCGATTCCGATTCCCTGCTTCCTTCATCCCGTGCCGAGCTCGACAAACTGGTGGATTTTCTGACAAACAATCCGGCGCTGAATGCCGAATTGGGGGGGCATACCGACTGGACAGGGCCGGATGAATACAATGAAAGGCTGTCCATGCGAAGGGCACGGGCGGTTTACCGGTATCTGGTGAACGAAGGGATCGATGAGGAAAGGCTGTCATACAGGGGATACGGCGAAAGGCAGCCGGTGGCAGACAATGAAACGGAAGAAGGCAGGGCCCGGAACCGGAGAACCGAACTTAAGATCACCGGGATCCGGTAACGGATTCTTTTTTTCATTGATTTCCTGTTTCTATCTTTGCACGAAAAAAGGAAAACCCATGGAGCATTGCAACCGCGAAGAAAACAAGGCACAGTGCAACTGTACCTATCCGTGCAGCCGGAAAGGACGATGCTGTGACTGCCTGGCCTACCACCGGCGGAACCGCGAACTACCCGCCTGCTATTTTCCCGATGATGTGGAAAAAGGGTACGACCGTTCGGTAGACAATTTTATAAAGATATACCGGGAAAGAGGAGTGTGCTGGAACTGAGTTTCTCCTTCTTTTCTGCTTCCCGGGTTTACCCTTTCACCGGTTTATCGATTTCTTTTAATTCCAGCCGCAAAGGATTGATTTCTTCACCCCAGTAAATAGTGGTATGGGGGAAGGGAATCTCGATGCTCCTGCTGTCGAAGGCTTTTTTGAGCCGCCGGCGGTATTCGCGACCGGCGGTCCATTGCTGGCCGGGCATTGTCTTCAGGCGGGCTTTGATTACCACCGCACTATCGCCAAACTGGTCCACACCGAATATTTCCAGCGGTTCGATGATCTTGTGGCTGAATTCCGGATCGTTCTGCAATTCTTCCCCCACCTCCTTCATGACCAGGGCAACCTGGTCCGTATCCTCCTTGTAGGCTACGCCCACATCGAAGACCATGGCCGACCATTCTTTCGTCATGTTCGAAAGCGTGTTGATCTTTCCGTTCTGGAAAATATGCACCACACCGGAGAAATCACGCAGGGTAATGGTACGCATCTCAATCTTTTCCACCAGACCGCCGGTGCCGTTTATCACCGCCACGTCGCCCGTGCGGACCTGGTTTTCCAGCAAAATGAAAAACCCGGTGATAACATCCCTCACCAGTTCCTGGGCGCCGAATCCAATGGCCAGCCCGATGATACCGGCGCTGGCAATGATGGGGCCAATATCCACTCCGAATTTTTTCAGAAGGATCATAATGTACATGGCCCAGATAATAATGGAAATGATGCTCCGGATGATTCCCAATAGCGTATTGATCCTTTTTTCCGTTTCCACGGTATCTACATTTTCATTCTTTTCCGCACGGTGAACCAGGGTCATTTTCAGTCTTCGCAGGCCGAAACGGCTGACCCGGAGCAGTATAAGGACGATGACGGTCAGGATGAGAATGGAAGGAAGCTCGGTAACTGCCCAGTTAAGGGCTTTTCGGAAAATCTCCTGCCAGAATTCTGAGGTGATAAGTTGTTCCATGCTGTTGTTTTTAATAAATAATCCTGTGGCCGGCCGGCCACAGTTCAAATTTCCAATAAGATAATAATTATCTTTGAGAATCCAGCACGATCGGGGAAAAGTATGCATTTCCCTGCCGATTCGTTCCTCCGGGAGCAAAAAAACACCCGGCCGCCGGCCGGGTGTTTTTTTGATTTGGGATCAATTGCCTGATTTGTCGGGAAAAGGGGGAATGGGAGGCAGCTTCCCTGGAGATTCTTTGATCTCTTCCATGATTACTTCAATGGCCGTGTCGAGCTGGGCATCTATCCCTTTATATACATCGGCCGGGTTGTTTTCCACCTCGATATCGGGCACCACCCCTTCGCCTTCTATCACAAAGCCTTTTCCGTCTTTATCATAGGGAGCGTAGGAAGGTGTGATGATCGATCCTCCGTCGATCAGCGGAACGGCGCCGCTGTATCCCACCACGCCGCCCCATGAGCGGGTGCCGATGGTTTTCCCGATCTCATTTACCTGAAAACGGTAAGGGAAAAGATCCCCGTCGGAGGCCGAGTACTTGTCGAGCAGGGTGACCTTTGGTCCCACATGCATTCCCACCGGATTGGGGTCCCCTTCCTGCTGTCCGGTATGCATGGTCATATAGGTGAGTTGCCGCATCAGGCGCTCAATGATCATGGGCGATACATTCCCTCCGCCGTTTCCGCGAACATCGATGATCAGCCCTTCTTTCGAAAGCTGGGGATAGTAATGTTTGGCGAATTCATTCAAACCGGTGGGACCCATATCGGGAATGTGGATATATCCCACTTTTCCGCCGGTTTTTTCAGTTACATGGGCCATGTTGTTCTGCACCCATGCGTAATAGTACAGGCCCGATTCGTCGGCAATGGGCGTTACCAGCACCTCGCGGCTTCCTTCGGCCGTGGGCTTGCCGTTCACACCGAGCAATACTTCATGGCCTGCCTTTCCCACCAGAAAGGCGTAAATATTGTTCATTTCACGTGTTGGCCGGCCGTCAACGGAAATAATGTAGTCGCCTTCACTGACATTCACTCCCACTGCACGCAGGGGAGAAACCAGCTGCTCACTCCAGTTGGCTCCTTTGAGGATCCTGTCTATGCGGTAATAGCCACTTTTATCACGACTGAGCCGGGCTCCCAGCAATCCGGTCTGTATTCGCTCGGGCATCGGCCTTTCGCCGTTGTTCACATAGGCATGCCCCACATTCAGCTCGGCAATCATTTCTCCCATCAGATAGGCCAGATCGGAACGGTGGGCCACATACGGCACCATTACGTTGTATTTATCGTATATGGCATTCCAGTTCACCCCATGCATGTTCGGAGCGTAGAAGAAATCGCGCATGTGACGCCAGCTTTCATTGAACATCTGCTGCCATTCTTCCTTCAGGTTCACCAGCACTTTCATTTCCGATACGTCTACCGGCTTGTCGATGCTGATCTTTCCCGATGGCAGGTCGATCACTCCCCACTGGCCGTTCATCCGTACCAGCATCTTTTTTCCGTTGGGGGATATGGTGAAGCTGATATTGCTGCCCAGTTCGGTTTCCTTCTTCGATTGAAGATCGAAAACTTTTGTGCTGGATCCGCGGTCAGAGGATGAACGCACCTGGTAATAGATCTTTCCGTTCACACCGGTTACATTGTAATAATTGGCAGGAGGTACAGGCAGACCGATGATCCGCTCACCGATGCCGTCGATGTCGATTTTCATATCGTTGTTTTCCGCCTTTTCATTCGAAGGCTTTTCTTCCTTGCCGATCTTTACCACATCATTCTCCGGGGCAAAAGGTGAGGGAGTGTCTTTTGCCAGGGTAACCAGATAGATCCGGCTCATGTCAACATAAGCATGGTTCCATTCGGTCTGACTGTATATGGGGTTGAAATCCCTGGCTGAGGTGAACAGCAGGTATTTCCCGTCCCTGCTGAACGAGGGGTTGTACGAATCGTACCATCCTTCGGTTACCCGGAATGAACGGCCCGTTTCAAGGGAATACAGCCTTACGACTGACATATCGCGCGACGGTTTGGTATATGCAATCCATTTGCTGTCGGGCGACCAGCTGTAGCTGAACGAGGGTGAACGGTCGGAGGTAGCTACCGTGGTGACTTTTTTCGTTTCAATATCAATATAATTCAGTTCCTGATCTTTGGTGTGGAACAGGATCTTTTTGCTGTCGGGCGACCATTCAAGCGAAAAAATATAGGTTTCAGAACCCTGGGTCAGCTGTACGGGTTCTCCGCTGCCGTCCTGGTTCAGAAGGTATATTTCAAATTCGCCTGTGGCATCGGAAATGTAAGCAATGTATTTGCCATCGGGCGACCAGGCGGCATCGCGCTCATGCACACCCGGGGTGGCTGTGAGGTTATAGGTTACACCGTTCCTCGACGGGACCGAAAACAACTCTCCCCGTGCGCTGAATACCACCCTTTCGCCGTTGGGTGAAAGGCTTCCGCCGCGTATGCTTTTGCCGGCATCTTTCCATTCATGGCGGGCATAGGGCTGATCGTTCGCAATGGTTATGGTCAGCTTTTCCGCTTTTTGAGTGGCTACATCGAAAAGGTAAATATACCCTCCCTTTTCAAAAACAATGTGTTTCTGGCTGTGGGAAGGGAATTTGATATCGTAATCGGTAAAATGGGTTACCTTGCGTGTTTCTCCAGTACCGGTATGGTAGGCGAACAGGTTCATGGTGCGGTCGCGGTCGGACAGGAAGTAGATTTCTTCTCCTATCCACATGGGAATAATGTCTTGTGCCGGATGGTTTGTTATCTTTTTTACTTCTCCCGTTTTGAAATCGAAGATACGGATGTCGTCGGCCATGCCGCCCCGGTAGTATTTCCAGGTGCGGAATTCCCTGAACACCCAGTTGAATGCCAGCTTGCTTCCGTCGGGGGAATAGGAGCAGAAGCCTCCGTCGGATAGGGGAATTTCTCCGGAAAGCCCCCCTTCTGGAGAAACCGTGAACAACTGCCCGCGGAAGTCGTTGAACGATTGTTTCCTCGAACGGTACACAATGTGTTTCCCGTCGGGTGACCAGGTCATGACAATGTTGTTCGGCCCCATGCGGTCGCCAATATCGTCCCTTCCCAGGGTTGCCGTCCAGGTAAGCCTTTCGGGCACACCCCCTTCGGCAGGAATGAGGAATACCTCGGTGTTTCCGTCATACTGCCCGGTAAAGGCAATGTGTTTTCCGTCGGGCGAGAAACGCGGAAATACTTCATACCCGTTATGTGAGGTCAGTTTCCTGGCCATCCCTCCGTTAATGCCGGTGGTGTACAGATCACCGGCATAGGAGAATACCAGCCGGTCTCCTGATACGGTGGGAAACCGCAACAACCTGGCTTCCTCGGTGGCAGCCGCCATATGAGCGAATGCCAGTGTGAGGACAAAGATCAGAGCCATACATTTTTTCATGAGATAGGTTTTTTGGTGATTGAAATGGTGATTTTAAGAAACAAATATAGCGGAAATGTTCCGGAAAGAGGGCAGTAAAAATTCTTGCTGGCTTAATTTTTTCCGGCCGGCGAAATGAACTTCCTGTCGGATCAATGGACGAAATACCGCGCACTTCATGAAATTATGGAAACGAATCATTACTTTTGGGGATCAACCCGGCTTCCGTGATGCCGGAGAAGTTGTGATTTTGTAATTATTTGATTATTTGATTATTGCTATGAAGCCTGTGCATGCCTTTCTCGCCGGAATGTTTTTGAGCATAATCCCTGCATACGGTCAGGATATTCCCGGCATACCCGGGGAAGGATATCCCGACCCTCCCTTTCTGCAGTATGAATATTCGGTATGGGTGGATTCACTGATGGAAAAACTTTCCCTGGAGGAGAAGATCGCACAGCTTTTTATGGTCAGAGCTTATTCGAACCGGGATGAGGAACATGCGGAATACCTGGAACAGATGGTGCGCAGGCATAAAGTGGGAGGGGTGCTTTTCTTTCAGGGAGGGCCGGCCAGGCAGCTTTCCCTTACCCGGCATTTGCAGGAGCTGGCCGATGTGCCTCTGCTGGTGGCCCTTGACGGGGAATGGGGGCCCGGCATGCGGCTGGATTCCACTCTTTCCTATCCCCGGCAGATGATGCTGGGAGCCGTACCGGACGATTCCCTGATTTACCGTATGGGGCAACACATTGCCGAACAGTTCGGCAGGCTGGGGACCCACATGAATTTTGCCCCGGTGGTGGATATCAACAACAATCCCATGAATCCTGTGATCAATAGCCGCTCATTCGGAGAGGACCGCTGGAATGTGGCGGTGAAGGGACTGGCGTTTGCCCTGGGCCTGCAGTCGGGACACGTATTGTCAACAGCCAAGCATTTTCCCGGCCACGGCGACACCGGTACCGATTCCCACCACGCCCTTCCGCTGATACCGTTTTCGAGGGAAAGGCTCGATTCGCTGGAGCTGTTCCCATACCGGTATATGATCCCCAGGGGACTGGGAGGGGTGATGGTGGCACATCTGGAGGTGCCCGCCCTGGATCCCTTGTCCGGCCAGGTGTCAACGCTTTCTGAAAAAATAGTTACCGGGGTGTTGCAGGAAGAATTGGGTTTCAGGGGGCTGGTGGTAACCGATGCTCTCGATATGAAGGGTGTTACGGGGGCCCGAACGCCGGGCGACCTGGAGCTGGCTGCTTTTCAGGCCGGGAATGACATTCTGCTGCTTTCCGAAAACATCCCCCGGGCCATTCAAACCATCCGGAGGGCGGTGCGAAGAGGACAGATTGCCGAAGAGGAGATCGACCGACGGTGCCGGAAAGTACTGGCTGCCAAACAATGGGCCATGGTAACCCGTTTGCCGGAACCGGCCACAGACAATTTGTACGAAGACCTGTACCGGCCCGAATACCTGGCGCTGAAGCACAACCTGGTGGCTTCAGCCGTAACCCTGCTGACCAACCGCGATTCCCTGATTCCCCTGCGGGATATACACACCCTGCGTATAGCCACGGTCAGTATAGGGGGTAATGGTCATACTGCTTTTCAGGGGCAGGTCGATCTGTATGCCAGAGCCGGCCATTACAGCCTGCCGAAAGACGCATCACAAAAGGATATGATTCAGCTTCTCGGGCGGCTGGGAGGATACGACCTGGTGCTTGCCGGGATCCATGGTACCCACGAGATCCCCTCAAGACGGTTCGGAATTACCGATCAGACCATAGCCTTTATCGATACACTGGTGGTGTCGGTTCCTACGGTGGTGAGTGTGTTTGCCAATCCTTACAGCCTGGCATACTTTCCCCGCCTGAACCGGGCGCATGCCGTGGTCATGTCGTATGAAGACACCCCTCTGGCCCAGGAATACACCGCCCAGATGATCTTCGGGGGGATTCCTGCCCGGGGCCGGCTGCCGGTGACCGCCTCGTCCTCATTCAGGGCAGGGCAGGGGCTGACGACATCAAAAACCCGCCTTGGATTCGGTATTCCCGAACAGGAAGGCATGGATTCGGAAATACTGATGGGCATTGACAGCCTGGTACAAGGGGCTATCTGCGGGAAAGCCGCGCCGGGGGCCCAGGTGCTGGTGGCGAGGAACGGCAGGGTAGTGTACCATAAAGCTTTCGGATACCATACCTATCAGAAACGTCAGCCTGTGCTGACCGGTCATCTGTACGACCTGGCTTCGGTCACCAAGATTGCCGCCACCCTTCCGGCCCTTATGCGCCTGTATGAACAGGGGCTGATTTCACTCGACGAGCGGGTGGGAAAGTACCTGCCGGCACTTGACACGACCGACAAGGGCGATATGAAGCTGATTGATATCCTGACCCACCAGTCGCGGCTGAACGGGTGGGTGCCTTTTTACCGTCATACCCTGGAACCCCTGGATACTTCACAGGCGTTGTATGCCCGGGAAATATCCGACAGGTATCCCTACCGGGTGGATACCCGTTTGTACCTGAACCGCGATTACCAGTTCAAGCCCGGCATTTACCAGTCGCAATTTTCCATGAACTATCCGGTTCAGGTGGCGGAGAACCTTTTCATCAACCGGCATTATGCCGACAGCATCGATGCCATGATCGCCGCTTCCGCCCTGAGGGAAGAGAAGGAATATCATTACAGCGACCTGGGCTTTTACTGGTTCCGGAAAATCATTGAGCGCATGACGGGTGAATCGCTGGAGAATTATGTTGCCGCCCATTTTCATCAACCCCTGGGAGCTTTTGATATGGTGTACCGGCCCCTGGTATGGTTTCCCCGCGAGTGGATCGTACCCACCGAGAACGATCCCATTTTCCGTAAGCAGTTGCTGCGGGGGCATGTGCACGATCCCGGTGCGGCCATGCTGGGAGGAGTGGCCGGGCATGCCGGATTGTTCGCGAATGCTCTGGACCTGGCCCGGCTTATGCAGATGTACCTGAACGGAGGCGAATACGGGGGGCACAGGTTTTTTCAACCCTCAACACTGAAACAGTTTACATCCTCTCCGTTCCGGGAAGAAGGCAACCGCCGCGGCATCGGGTTTGACAAGCCCGAGACCGATCCGGAGAAGGAGGGACCTTCCTGTTTGCTGGCCTCTCCGGAAAGTTTTGGTCACACCGGGTTTACAGGTACCATGGCCTGGGCCGATCCGGAATACGGGCTGGTGTATATTTTTCTTTCTAACCGTGTTCATCCCGACCAGCATAACAACAAACTGGTGGAAATGGATATCCGCACCCGCGTGCAGGAGGTAGCTTACCGGGCGATGGGGGTGGGGGATGCGGAGACTGGGGGGACTGAGAGACAGAGATTGAGAGATTGAGTTATGGGTAATGGAGAGGGGGAGTCAAACACTGATCAATTTATGAGCTCTTAATTTTGCGGTTAACCGTGTTGTTTTTCCACTGATTTTTTTGGCATTTCTGGCCTGTTTCCTTAGAATAGTACCTAATTCTATCAACAGAAACTGCGATTCTTTATTATAAAATTCCCGGCCTTCAAAGATATTCTTTATGGCATCCATTTTCCTTAATATAAGTTCCCAATCTATCTTAAATGATAGTTGATACCTTGATTACATAATCCTTAAAGTCTATGAATTTAATTTCGTCCTGGTTAAGAAAGTAAAAATTATTTCCATAAAAAAGGAGATGGGGAATATGGTCATTGATTATTATCCTGTCAAAACCATGAAGTATGCCATGAATATGAGAGTTGAAAGTTTCTGAAAAATCTGCCATCTCTTTTTTTTACAAATATGCTGGTTATTGCATTTTGTTATGTTCATAACAATGCTATTACTTTATTTTTTTTGTGGACTTTCTTCGTTGCCACGGCAGAACTTAGCGGAATGCCTCCTGCAATTCTCGAAAAGATTTGTCAGCCCAATGATCTTCAGGTCTAGCGTTTTTTACTTTTTTAGGTAATGCAAAAGAGTAAAAAATAAAGAGAATTCCCAGAACTCTATGTCTTGGATCTTCCAATAGATCATAAAAAATTTGTTTGCAGCGAAGCTGCGGTAGGAATAATACGGGTTAAGAAATGTATCGAAAAAAATGTAAAACATAACAGGTGTTTTTTCCTTCTTATGGATATATATTAAAAAGGATTCATACAAGAGGATATTTTAATAATCTTTCCTTATTATCATCTCCTCGCGAATAATTTCGATCATTCGATCAATGGGCAAGAAGAAAAACGCGGAAATTTTTTACAGTACGTTCAAACGCTTCTTTTACGGTAAGACTTCTGAAGCAAAGAATGAACAGGTCAGGGAATGGTTGAACCATCCCGCCAATAAGTTCCGGACAGATCTCTTTTTAAGGATGCTTTGGGATGAAATACAAGAAAATCCCCATGATGAGTCCTTTAATCAGGAAGCCCTGCTTGAAAAAATTCATTATACCATAAAAGAAAAAAGGGGAAAAACAGAGTACGAACCGTATTCCCATGAGACCTCAATTATTTCTACAGGAAAGATTTACAGACAGTTGGCAAGGGTGGCTGCTATTTTATTATTGCCAGTCATGATGTATCTCGCCTGGGAAGTGTTTAGCCAGAGAATGTGGCTGGAAAGTCAGAAGGAAATCGTTTATAATGAGATTGTATGTCCGTTAGGGGCCAGGTGCCATTTTGAATTACCTGATGGAACAAGAGTAAGCCTGAACAATGGCAGTCGACTGAAATATCCCGTAAAATTTCAAGGAGATATCAGGAAAGTTGAATTAGCCGGTGAGGCTTTCTTTGATGTAAAGAAGAATACAAAACGACCCTTTATCATCGAAACCCATGGGCTGGATGTAAAAGTGACAGGGACCCGGTTGAATGTATTTTCTTATCCCGGGGACGAATACCAGGAATTTACGCTTGAATGTGGAACAATTGAGCTGTTAAAGAAAGAAGGTAATCGGCAAGTTTCTATAGCGGCAATGAAATCCGGACAACATGCGGTTTACAATCTTAAAGAAGCTCAGATGGATGTGAAGCAGGATAAAAAAGATAAAAAACTCACTGAAAAGGCAACCGAGTTAGAAGAATTAGGAGCAATGGTTTCGAAAATGAAACCGGATGAGCGGGTTGTTTATGAAACAGATGAAGGTATAGTAGAATTTGAGTATAAAGAAGATATTGATAAATATACCTCATGGAAGGAAGGAAAACTGGTATTACGCAATGATCCCATGCCTATACTTTTAAAAAGAATTGAACGCTGGTATCATGTTAAATTTAATATAGTGGATGAGGGGATAAATGAATACTCCTATTGGGCTACTTTTGAACAGGAAAACCTTAATCGGGTTTTGGACCTATTATCCCTCACCGGCCCTATCAAATTCGTTAAACACCCAATAAAGAAAGAGGCAGATGGTTCCTATAAGCCCCAGGTTATTGATGTGATGCTAAAAAAATAGGAAACCTTATTAACAAATAAATCAACATATGATTTGAAACCACCAAAAACCTAACCTATGTATTAACCCAAAACACATGCCTATGAAACAAAAAAAACAGGAAAGTGCGGCCACACTTTCCTGTATAATCCAGCATTAAACCTTTTACCCTGAAATTTTGAGCCACAGGGATATTTTGTTTAACACTACAATCTTACAAGATTATGAAAAAACTTTATGATTTGCAAGAAACAGTACCACCGTTATGCTGCTTTCAAAAAATTAACCGTATTATGAGACTAACCGCTTTTTTGCTTTTGGTTTCTGTATTCCAGGTTATAGCAACCGAGAATTATGCACAGAACACAAAGCTAAACCTTAATATGGGTGAAACCACGGTAGGGCAGGTGCTCCAGGAAATTGAGCATCAGAGTGAATTCTATTTTCTGTTTAACCAGAAGCTGGTGGATGTGAATAGAAAGGTGAACGTGAATATAAAAGACAGGAAAATCAGTGAAATACTCTCTCAGGTTTTTAATGGAACGGAGACTGATTATGTAGTCATTGATCGTCAAATAGTTTTGTCTCCCAAAGAGTATTTGACAGCCATTAAGAGTTTGCAGCCTATAACTGTTACCGGAAAAGTAACCGATGCATCGACCGGAGATCCTTTGCCAGGTGTGAACATTGTTGTTCAGGGCACAACCCAAGGCACTACCACGGATATGAATGGCAACTATTCCATTCAAGCTCCTTCGGATGGCGTGCTTGTGTTTAATTTCATTGGTTATTCATCTCAAACAGTGCCAATAAACGGAAGAAGTGAAATTCATGTTGTTTTGGAGCCAATCGATATCAGTCTGCAAGAAGTGGTAGTTGTTGGGTACGGAACACAAAAGAGAGAAAATTTAACAGGGGCAGTAACTGATGTACGTAACGAACGAATGGAAAATAAACCGGTCAGCAGCCTTTCAGCGGCGCTGCAAGGTGAGGCAGCAGGTGTATTTATTGTTAATAGTGGAGGCCCTGGCCAGGAACCCGTTGTTCGAATCAGGGGAGTGGGCTCCGTTAATTTATCATCCGCTCCCTTATATGTAGTTGATGGAATGCCTGTGGGAAGCATTGAAGGTCTTGACCCCAATTCCATCCAATCAGTTTCCATACTCAAAGACGCATCATCAGCTGCCATTTATGGTTCCCGTGCTGCCAATGGTGTACTTCTCATCACAACAAAAAAGGGAATTCGGGGTGAAGAGATCATTGTCAACGTAGATGCATCCACAGGAATACAGCAAACCTGGAAAACCCTGGATTTAATGAACAGGGAGCAATATATGGACTTTGCCACCGAGTATTTGACAAACGCCGGGGATCCTTTGCCCGAAAGATTTTCAAATATGAATGACCCAATATACCCGGGAGCAACGCAAACTTTTGCCGAAACCGACACCGATTGGCAGGATGTATTGTTTCGTACCGCACCTATTTCAAAGTTCAACGTTGATCTTACAGGAGGAACTGAAAAATACCGGTTTTTTACCTCTTATGGTTTCATCGATCAGGATGGAATTATGGTGGGTACCGATTACAAGCGTCACAGTGTAGTGCATAATACCGAATTCAAGATTAATGATTTTCTTACTGTTGGAGAAAATATCACTGGTTCTTACGGTATAAGAAACAACGAAAAGGAATCTGGAGGCCGAACTATGATAAAACATATTGTTAACCAGATCCCTTATATACCCGCTCGTGTTCCCATAGGTACAGAAGGTTATGAACATGGTTATCGAACGACATCACCTGCTGACGATACTGACCCTGAAAATCCGTTAAGAATAGCCGAACAAGATATAAGTATGTACAAAAGGGCTAATATTATCAGCAATGCTTATGCCGAAATATCTTTTACCGACTGGTTAACCTTTAAATCCATTTTCGGCATAGAATATACAGAAGATCGATCCATTACAGACAACCCTATGTATCAAGATGATTACAATAAAAGGGAGTTTCATGAACTGACCGACAATCGTTTTAAATTCTATTCAAGAATTTTCACAAATCAACTGACATTTAACAAAAGCTTTAATAAGCATGATATCAATGCAGTGGCAGTTGTTGAGCAACAAATCACTGAAGGTCGCAGACTCATAGGCAGAGGAGATCACACAACCAATCTGCTGAATCAACTGGATGGTACGCAAAGTCAATCAGTTTCCGGAAATCTAAATGAAACAGCGCTTATTTCCTATGCGGGAAGAATTAACTATTCTTACGCTGATAAATACTTGTTAAGTGCTTCTTTCCGGAGAGACGGTTCGTCAAAATTTGCACCAGGGAACAAATGGGGTGACTTCCCCGGAGCTTCCATAGGATGGGTATTAAGCGAAGAAAGCTTTATGCAGGATGTCGATTTTATATCGAACCTTAAACTCAGGGCAAGTTACGGAAAGGTTGGAAATAATAACCTTGGACCATACGACTGGCAATCCACTATTGCAATGAACACCTGGGCAGTTTTTAATAACAATGCAGAAAATAACCAAGGCGCATATTTTGGAAAGCTCCCAAATGAAGAGCTGGAGTGGGAGATTACCACGATGAAAAACGTTGGTCTTGATTTATCCTTACTGGATTATTCTGTTACCTTTTCTGCTGAATACTTCAAAAGAGAAGTTGATAACCTACTTATAGAAAGACCACTGCCACCGTCGCTTGGATACTCTCAAAATCCCTGGTCGAATGTAGGTGCCATGGAGAACTCGGGACTTGAATTCGATGCCGGATATCACAAGCGCGAAGGCGAATTCAAGTTTTCTGTGAATGCCAACCTTGGAACCATTAAGAACGAAGTAACAGACTTGAACGGTAGAATAATGGATAGATCGGCTGTAACAGGAGACTATGGCGGAGGTACCATCACCCGGACGCAAGAGGGACAACCCATTCAAGGTTTTTATGGTTACGTGGTCGAAGGCATTTTCCAGTCAGAAAGTGAAATTGATGCATTAAATCAAATTGCAGAACAGGCATTTATTGCAGGAAATGTTGCTCAACAGTATTACCAAAACGAATTTACCTCACCCGGGGATATTAAATTTAAGGATATTAATGGTGACGGGATTATTAACGAAGATGACCGCATTGTAATCGGCAATTATTTGCCTGATTTCACCTATGGTTTGAGTTTCTCGGGATCATACAAAAACTTTGAGGTTTCGATGCAGGTACAGGGTGTATATGGCAATGAGATCTACTGCGGAACAAAAGTCCTGACTCAGGGTATGATGCGACTGTTTAATATGGATGAAGCTGTTTTGGATGCGTGGACTCCGGAAAATACAAACACCAATATCCCCCGTGCAATAAATGCTGACCCCAATAACAACGCCCGCACATCTGACCGGTTCGTTGAAGACGGATCGTACATGAGGATTAAGAACCTCACCATCGGTTACAATTTTCCCAACAATCTTCTATCCGGCATATCCGGTAACTCTATCAAGGGACTTAAGCTATATTTTACAGCACAAAACCTACTGACCTTAACCGATTACTATGGGTATGATCCGGAAATTGCTTCACGAGGTGGTAACACACTACTTCATGGTGCCGACTTTGGACAATATCCTCAGCCACGTACATTAATATTTGGAGTTAAGGCAACTTTCTAATTTAATGAACACTTTTAAAACAAAATAGTTATGAAACGAATATATATTATATCCATTCTAATTGCTGGTTTATTGGTTTCATCATGCGATGAAGAAATCCTTAATAAAACTAGTCCTAACGGGTTTACCACCAGCTCGTATTATCAAAATAAAGAACATTTAGAGTCTGCTACTAACGCAATTTATGCTAACTTCAACGGAGCGAACCTTTTTGGACGGATGATGAAATATTTATGTGCCTGTCGTTCTGATGAACATGCATCAGGCGGCCCTCAGCTGGAAGTTCATAACGCCCAGCTGCTGAATGGCACGTACGATAACACAATCTACACCATAACAGGACCCTGGGAAGGATTGTACCGGACCATTCACCGCGCCAATTCTGTTATAGAGTTCGGACCGGCTATTGAAGATCCTACACTGAATCCTGACATAAAGGCGCACCGTATAGCAGAAGCAAAATTTCTGAGGGCATTTTGTTACTATTACCTCGTAGCTTTCTGGGGAGAAGTACCACTTTATACTGAAACTGTTAAATCACCGGAAGGGGAAAAAGCCCCTGCATCGGAATCTGAGATTTATACGCTTCTCGAAACCGACTTAGGCGATATTATCCCCGTTTTGAATGTTACACATGATGATGCAAATCTTGGCCGGGCAACCAAAGGAGCAGCCCAATTATTACTTGCCAGGGTTTTAATGCATCAGGGGAAATATGATGAAGCACGCACTATTCTGCTCGACGTCTATGATGGACCATACGAACTGGTTGATAATTATGCGCATAATTTCCAGGAAGAAACTGAATACAACGAGGAGTCCATATTCGAGATAGGGTTTACCGGAACCAATTTTAACTGGTGGGCTGATGGTAACGGGACCTCGGCCGCAGATAAAGGTCATGTAATGTTCCAGGATGTAAGCCCGACAGGGTGGAGAAACTTAGTCCCTTCAGACAAACTTTTAAATGATTTTGAGAGCATATCCAAAGGTGATGCAAAAGACGACCCCCGGTTAAGCGAAACAGTGATATTTGAAGGCGATACCTACGGGCCTAACGGCGAGTATACTTTGACTGAGTCAGCATACGGTTGGTATAAATATTCCCCTATGTATAAATTAAATCCAGGTGGATACTATATATCAACGATAAACTACAGAAACATGCGTTATGCCGAGGTGCTCATTAAACTGGCTGAATGTGAGAATGAGGTTGGTACGCCAGGGGCTGCCATTGGTTACTTGAATGAAATCAGGAGCCGGCCAAGTGTGGATATGCCGGATTATCCGACAACCAATTATCCTTGCGATTCAAAAGACGAAATTTACAGAGCTATAATGCATGAATCGCTGGTTGAGTTTTCAAATGAACTTTTCAGAGCTGTTGAATTGGCTCGTTGGAGGAAAAATGGCAAGTTCTCTGCTCTCAATCCGGAGCCTATTGAATATATCGCTAATAACCCCAACAGAGCTTTGTTACCTATTCCAAGCACAGAAGTAAGTAACAACTCTGAAATTGATTAATTGATTTCATAACCTGAAGGTTACTAAAAACACACAAAACAAATTGAAAGAGGCTGCCTCTAAACAGAGACAGCCTCTTTGCCTGAACCATAAGATAATAAAAACCGACCTCTACAAGATGCACAACAAGCCATCAAAATCGTCCAGGAAAATGCTTCGAAATAGAAAATAAACCCGGTTAATATAGGTATAATGGGGTTTATGGCATGAGAGCATCTGGAATTAACATTAGCAACCCGGTACCATCCATTAATCGACAACACTAATAACACAAGTCTGCGTCCTGACTATTACATATTGGTTTATCCTGTTATAAGTATGCAGGAAAGTCTAACGCACAGGGGTTCCAGAAATCAGCTATTAGGGGAAAATCCGGATTCTGAAGACATCAATAACTTTTCATCCGAAATGATGGTGGATGAAAATAACCCGCCAGCCTGTATCACTCATGCAGCAAACGACAATGTAGTTGATGTGGATAATAGTATTTTCTATTTCGAACAATTAAAACATCACAAAGTGCCTGTGGAAATGCATATTTGTCAGAAAGGAAATCATGGATTCATTTTCAAACACGAAACATGGATGTATCCACTCATTCAATGGATGAAAAATTCAGGATTTTTGATTAACTGAATCAATAGATGCTCATTTATCATTTTTAGAAAAACAATAATTAAATGAATACATCAACGCGAAAACATTTCTCAATAACTTATCTGGTATCGATAATTTGTTTTACTCTTATCTCCATTTCTTCATTCGGACAAATACAAGGAGGTACCAATTCACGAAATCTTTTTCTTGAAGCCGGCTACAGTCAGGCCGAAATTGACCAAAAAGTGGAAAAGGCCTATTATGACCTTTTCGAAGGGCCCAATCGCATCTATTTTGAAATTGGTGATTCCATGGGTTACGTATCAGACATCAAAAATCATGACGTTCGAACTGAAGGAGTTTCCTACGGCATGATGGTGGCTGTTCAGCTAAACAAAAAAGATGTTTTTGACCGGATTTGGCGCTGGTCAAAAAAATATCTTCAGCATAAGGAAGGCCCGAGAAAAGGGTATTTTGCCTGGAGCTTTGACCCGGAAAAAATGAAACCCAATTCCCTGGGCAGTGCATCAGATGGGGAATTCTATTTTGTAACTACCCTGCTGCTGGCATCAAATCGCTGGGGCAATAACACAGGAATTGATTATTATGCTGAGGCCCGCAACATTCTGGATGCCATGTGGGAAAAAGACGGAACTGGAAACATCCACCACGTCATCAATCTGGAGCACAAACAAATCTCGTTTGTTCCTGAAGGCCATGGGTACAACTGGACCGATCCATCCTATCATGTTCCGGCTTTTTATGAAATTTGGGCCGAAAATGCCAACGATGGTCACGAACAATTTTACCGTGATTGTGCCGATACTTCACGGGTATTTCTTCACCGTGCCTGTCATCCTGTAACTGGCTTAAACTCTGACTATACTGAGTTCAGCGGAGAACCCCACGCAACTCCCTGGATGAAACCGGGCTTTCGTTATGATTCGTGGCGTGTCCCGATGAACATCGCAATGGATTACGTTTGGTTCGGAAAAGACAAAGAATGGCAGGAAGATTATGCTCACCGCTTCCAGAACTTCCTCAGGTCCGAGGGAATGAATTCCTTTAAAGACCAGTACAATCTGGATGGTTCAACACCTGACTGGATTCTTCCCGCAGGAGATTATCCCCCAAAACTAAGACATTCCCTGGGACTGATATCAACGGCTGCTACCGCATCCCTCATTAATATCAACAACGACAAAAACAGTATGGACTTCGTCCACAAACTTTGGAATTCAAAACTGGAGCCTTATGATGATGGCTATTTTGACCCCTATTACGATGGATTGTTATACCTGTTCAGTCTGATGCATTTTAGCGGTAAATATCAAATCATAACACCCATTCAAAACCAAATCCCTCAGGCTCAAAAATCAAACTTGTAAAAATCTATTCTATGAGGCACTTACTTTTTTCAATTTGTTTATTATTTGCTCAGTACACTTTCCCTCAAAGCCCTGTAAAACCCGCATCAACAGGATTTGACGTTTTTCGCCCCGGCATATCTCATGGCAAGATTGACACGATCACCTACAAGTCAAAAACTGTCGGAAACGAAAGAAATGCTCTGATTTACACCCCTCCGGGCTTCGACAAAAGCAAGAAATATCCGGTTCTCTATCTATTGCACGGTATCGGTGGCGATGAATTTGCCTGGACAAAAAACGGAAATGCCGGTACCATTCTTGACAACCTGTATGCGGAGGACAAAATAGAACGAATGATTGTGGTCATGCCCAATGGCCGGGCAATGAAAAAAGACCGAGCAGAAGGAAATATCTTCAGCCCTGAAAGAGTAGAAGCATTTGCCACATTTGAAAAAGACTTGATCAACGATTTGATTCCTTTCGTTGAAAAGAATTACCCTCTAAAAAAAGACCGTGACCACAGGGCCATAGCCGGTCTTTCTATGGGCGGAGGTCAGTCCCTTAATTTCGGACTGGGCAATCTTGACAAATTTGCCTGGGTGGGCGGTTTTTCATCAGCTCCAAACACCAAAAAACCAACAGAACTGGCCCCGGAACCAAACAAATTGAAAAGTAATCTTAATCTTTTATGGCTCTCATGTGGAGATAAAGACAACCTGAGCACAATCAGCAGAAATTTCCATAAGTACCTGAACCAGTCCAGTGTTCCACACATCTATTATGTCGATCATGGCTACCACGATTTCAACGTATGGAAAAACAGCTTATATATGTTCTCCCAGCTCCTTTTCAAGCCAGTGGATGTAGAACATTTCGATGACATAAGCAATATTGGACGACCTGCCGAAACCAACGTTCGTTCAGCAGAATATCCAAAAATTCATCCCGACGGAACAGCAACTTTCCAAATAAAAGCACCTGAAGCAGAAAAAATCCAGCTGGATCTCGGTCGAAAATACGAATTGAATAAAACCGGAGAGGACATCTGGCAGGTTACTACCGACTCGCTTGGTGAAGGGTTTCACTACTATTCCCTGCTTATTGACGGAGTGGCCGTGGCAGATCCTGCCAGCGAAACTTTCTACGGCATGGGCCGAATGGCCAGTGGCATAGAAGTTCCATTCGAAGGAGACGATTACTACACCATCAAAAATGTCCCTCATGGGGATATTCGTATTAAACGCCACTATTCCAAAGTAACTAACAGTTGGAGACAGTTTTATATATACACTCCTCCCGGATACGATGATTCTGATCAGGAATATCCGGTTCTGTATCTTCT
The DNA here is from genome assembly GCA_011049175.1 of Bacteroidota bacterium. Classification (GTDB taxonomy): domain Bacteria; phylum Bacteroidota; class Bacteroidia; order Bacteroidales; family VadinHA17; genus HyVt-105. The sequence continues at coordinate 31,284 of DSCJ01000087.1, forward strand.
GCATGGCGGTGGCGAAGATCAACGCGGATGGGCCACCCAGGGAAAAACAGACTTGATTCTCGACAACCTCATTTCAGAAGAAAAAGCAGAACCCATGATTATTGTGATGATGGATGGCAACATTCCGGCTCCGACTTTCGGTGAAGCTATGTTAACCATTTTTGAAAAAGAACTCACAGAAGCACTTATCCCGTTTGTGGAAAGTAACTACAGAATAAAGCCTGGTGCAGAAAGCCGGGCTCTTGCAGGATTGTCGATGGGAGGAATTCAAACCTTGTATGCCGGCATTTACAACACGGATATCTTCTCCAGCCTCGGTGTTTTCAGCTCAGGATGGATCGTTGGGGCACACAACGATATTGCAGATGCTCAATACGAATTCATGGGCAAAAATGCGGATCAAATCAACAACAACCTGAACAATCTCTGGATTTCAATGGGGGGTAAAGAAGACATTGCCTGGAAAAACTGCCAGGTGATGATGTCAAAATTCGATGAGCTAAAAATTGAGTACACTTACAGTGAGTATCCCGGTGGGCATACCTGGCCGGTTTGGCGCAATAACCTTTACAATTTCGCCCAGGTGCTTTTTAAATAAACATAATCAGTCAATTCAGCAATAACAAACTAAAACACACAAAATGACTTTCAAAATTATTAATCTGCGGAAAATCCTGTTGATATTTCTATTCGCTACAACTAGCATTCTTTCGTTTGGACAAAAACTACAACTCAACGAAAAAGAGTATTTTGAAACCACCGGGTTAAATGTACTGGTGTTCAACAATGAATACAACGGAATGTTCTTCGATGAAAAAACCGCTGGCATCGAACTGATACATCATGGTGTAAGAACATCTACCGGTGGAGCCGTCAGACTTCAAAACACGCCTGAACAATGGGATTTAATCCCTGCTCTGGTAAACAAGACGGTTGATAAAAACAACAACAGCATTGAATTCACTTTACGGTATGATGCTTATGATTTTAATCCAAATATCACAGTGACCCCGAAGGACGATGGTTTTCAGATAGCCGTATCACTGGACCAACCCCTTCCGGATGAATTAGAAGGAAAAGCTGGCTTCAACCTGGAATTTTTACCTTCTGCATACTTCGAAAAGAGCTACCTTGCAGACGGCAAACCGGCAAACTTTCCGCTTTACCCGTCAGGTAATACAACCATCAAGCCAAGAAAAAACAAGATACCCCAGTATGCAGGACACAGCACTTTTGACGACCGTGGGCTTGAAGAATACATCGACCCCGACCCATTGGCCAAAGGACACACCCTGGTTTTGGCTCCCGAAGATCCGGAAAGATATGTAAAGATTGAATCTACATCGGAGATAATGCTTTTTGATGGTCGAAGTCTCGCTCAAAACGGATGGTTTATTGTCCGCAGTATATTGCCGCCCAACCAAACCGGTGAAGTTCTTAACTGGTATGTGGAACCAAAAACAATTGAAAACTGGGTACGCGAACCAAACATCGGTTTTTCCCAGGCCGGATACCACCCCGATCAAAAGAAAGTGGCCGTTATTGAACTCGACCAAAATGATACCCCACTAATACATGCTTCCATATATGAAGTAACTGAATCAGGAGAGAAAGTAAAACACCTGACTGTTGACGTAGAAGAATGGGGAAAATATTTACGATACAATTACCTGAAAGCGGATTTCACTTCTGTCAAAAAACCGGGATTGTACTGCATCGAATATGGAAATCAAACAACCAATACATTCTCCATTGACAATAATGCTCTGGCAGATGTATGGCATCCAACGTTAGATGTCTTTCTGCCTGTGCAAATGGATCACATGAAAGTAAACGAAGCCTATCGTACCTGGCATGGAGAACCCTTTAAGGACGATGCCTTGCAGGCTCCTGTAAACATCGAATTTTTTGATGGTTACAGTATGGACTCGGTTACCGACACAAAGTATAAACCACTGGAGCGCATACCAGGCCTGGCCGTTGGTGGCTGGTTTGATGCCGGCGATTATGATATCCAAACCGGCACGCACTGCCGTACCATACAAAGCCTGGTGGATTCATGGGAGTACTTCAAAGTGAACAGAGACCAGACTTTTATTGACCAGGAAACCCGATATGTGGATATTCACCGCCCCGATGGCGATCCGGATATTCTTCAGCAAATTGAACATGGCACACTGAACCTGGTGGCACAGATTGAAAATATCGGGCATCCTGTAAGAGGAATTATTGTTCCCAATCTGCATCAATACCATCATCTGGGTGATGCTTCCACCGAAACCGACAATTTGCCATACAATCCGAGCCTCGGCCTTTACGAAACGGATGGAACAAGTTCCGGAACATTAGATGACAGATGGGCTTTTACCAACCGTAACCACATGCTTGATTTTTCAACCGTAGCGGCTCTCGCCGCAGCCAACAGGGCGTTAAAAGAATACAACAGCGAACTGGCAGCAAGATGTCTCCGCCTGGCGAAAAACCTGTATGCAGAAGCTACTGAAATAATAAAAAATGCAAAGCCAAACAGGTTTTCACAATGGGGGCACTTCAGTGAAATATCTGCAGTATTACAGTTATATATTGCAACGGGAGAAAAAGTTTATGCAGACCGTTATGAAGAAATCATCTGGCCCGCTTTGGATGAATCATCAGAATGGACGCTTTCAATGGCCTTGCAGGCGATTCCTCACATGGATGAAGACTTTAAAGAGCAACTTGAAAAATACGTAGTTAAACACAAATCAGAGATCACCGAATTAGAAGCTGAAAATCCTTATGGAGTCCCGATCTCCACAAGAGGATGGGCCGGAAACTCAGGTGTCATCGATTGGGCAATCACCAACTACTTGGCATACAAAGCCTTTCCCGAAATCATTGAAAAGGAAGATGTTTACAAAGGATTGAATTACTTGTTTGGATGCCACCCTTATTCCAACATCTCGTTTGTATCAGCCGTTGGCACCCGGTCAAAAAAGGTCGCTTATGGAAGCAACAGGGCAGATTTTAGCTTTATTGCAGGCGGCGTGGTACCGGGAGTATTGATATTAAATCCTGATTTCCCCGAAAACAAGGAAGACTGGCCGTTTTTATGGGGAGAAAACGAGTATGTGATAAATATTGGAGCAGCCTATATTTATCTGGCCAATGCAGTTAATGATTTGTTAAGCGAAAAATAACTATAAACTATTAACAGAAAGGCTATGAGACTTTTTAAAAATATTTGCTTTTACACTTTGGTATTATGTTTGGTTTCAGGCAACCTTACTGCACAGGAAATCGCATTAATAAAAATTGATCCCGACCGCAAAATTGACACCATTGACCCGAATATCTACGGGGCGTTTGTTGAGCCGATCCGAACGGTGGTATATGGAAATATCTACGATCCCGATTCCCCATTTGCTGATGAAAATGGCTTCAGGAAAGACTTCATTGACCTCATAAAAGAGTTGAATATTCGTAATGTCCGCTGGCCAGGAGGAAACTTCGTTTCCGGCTATAACTGGGAGGATGGCATCGGGCCGAAAGACCAGCGTCCCGCCAAACTCGATCTGGCATGGAATCAAATTGAAACCAACCAGATGGGAACCGACGAATATGCCAAATTCTGTAGTCTGATCGGCGCCGATAATTTTTTGTGTATCAATGGAGGAACAGGCACGCTTGACGATGCCCGCAACTGGGTGGAATACTGCAACTATGAAAAAGGAACATTCTACTCTGATTTGCGAAGAAAATATGGCAATGAAGAACCTTTTAATGTGAAATACGTGGGGCTGGGAAATGAAATAGACGGTCCCTGGCAAATGGGACAAAAATCGGCAGAAGATTATTGCAAATTTGCACTGGAAGCCGGAAAACTTATTGCGCTTATCGATGAAGACATTAAGCTTGTTGCTTCTGGTGCTTCATTATACCGCCCCGGAAACGAGTGGGTCGATTGGAATGAATACGTTCTGGATAAAATGGTGGGCAAAATTGATTACATCTCGGTACACCGATATGCCACCGAAGCCCTCCCCGGGGGCAGAGAAAACAATGTATTTTCCGACCGTATGTCACTTGGTCTGGATATCGATGAAAAAATAGAAACCACACACGCACTCATTAAAAAAGCAATGGTAAAATCCGAGTCCGATCGCCCGGTTTACATCTCTTTTGATGAGTATTCGCCCGGTTTTGGAGGAATGGCCAGTTCACTTTTGTTAGCTCAACACCTGAACTCATTTATCAGACATGCCGATATTGTAAAAATGGCCAACATCACCATGATTACAAATCTGACAGGACATTCTCCTGAAGGTGTTTTTAAAAATTCCCTGTTCCATACCTTTCATCTCTATTCCAACAATGCGATTGGTACCGCGCTGGATATTTATACTGACGGACCATCTTATGACAATGAGATATTCAACAATATCCCCTATCTGGATGTAACAGCAATTTTTAATGAATCGGAAAAGAAAGTAATCCTCAATGTGGTAAACAGGCACGAGACAGAAGCGATAGAGACAAAAATCGATTTACAGGCCGGCAAATACACAGGCAAAGCTACTGTCAACGTAATTAATGCCGAAAATCCGAATGCCAGAAATACCATTGATGAATCGCCTGTTTCAGTCGAAACCGATCAACTTAACTTTAAGGGAAACGTTATCAAACATACTTTTCCTGCGCATTCATTTACTCAAATCGAAATCCCGGTGAAATAATCTTTTACATTTCTGTCATGCAACGAACAAAAGCAAAACGGTTTGTTTTAACCATTGTCATTGTTTCCATTATGGCTTTCATCCCCGGCGGGGAACATAGTAAAAAGCCAATATACCTGAACACCGCCTATTCATTTGAAGAGAGGGCGGCTGACCTGGTTTCGCGGATGACCCCCGAAGAAAAACAAAGCCAGTTTGGCAACACCATGCCTGCAATCCCACGATTGGGAATCAACTCATATAATTTCTGGGGTGAGGCGCTGCACGGAATTATGGGCCGTAACAACAACAGCGGAATGACGGCCACATCATTTCCCAATAGTGTAGCGGCAGGCTCTACCTGGGATCCTGAATTAATTAAACGGGAAGCTAAAGTCATTTCGGATGAAGCCCGCGGGTTTAATCATGATTTGATTTTTACGCTCACTTACTGGTCACCGGTTATTGAACCGGCCAGGGATCCACGCTGGGGCAGGACTGCTGAAACATTTGGAGAAGATCCGTTTCTGGTTTCTGAAATAGGGAAAGGATTTATACAGGGAATGATGGGTGATGATTCCCGCTACCTGAAAACGGTCCCCTGTGGAAAGCATTACCTGGCCAACAATACCGAGTTCAATCGTCATTCCGGAAGTTCTGAACTGGATCAAAGGGATATGTATGAATATTACCTGTTGCCCTACCGCACACTCATTCGCGATTACAACCTCCCTTCTATTATGACCGCCTACAATGCAGTAAACGGGATTCCGGTGTCAGCCAGTAAATTTCTGGTCGATACCCTTGCCCGTAAAATATATGGTCTTGATGGATACGTTACCAGCGATTGTGGTGCAATTGATGACATTGTAAGAGGACATCATTATGCCGAAAATTACACACAGGCCGCTGCAATGGGCATTAGAGCAGGTGTGGATATCGACTGTGGAAGTGTTTATCAAAACCATGCGTTTAAAGCATTGGAAGAGGGCTTAATTACTCAGGGTGAAATGGATAAGGCCCTGATTAACATTTTTACTATCAGAATGCGAATCGGCGAATTTGACCCCAAAGGCATGGTTCCTTACGCCGGCATCAAACCCAACAAAGTAAATGATCCTTCGCACCATGACCTGGCCATTGAAATGGCAACAAAGACACCTGTTCTGCTAAAAAACAATAAGATGGTAAAATCAGGAAATAACGTGTTGCCTATTGATCTATCCCAAATCACGAAAATAGCCGTTTTAGGCCCTCAGGCCGATTTGGTAGAACTGGGAGATTATTCAGGTCCGGTCGAGCCCGATTTGAGAATCACTCCGTTGGACGGAATACAAAATTATATGAAAGAACATAACCTGAAAACAGAAGTTGTCTCAAAATCTGTAGGTAACACTTCTAAAAAGACAGACTTCTTTACCATTTCCGGCTTTTCAACCGTCACCACTGACGGCCGCATACAAAAATTTAATGCAACCAAATTTGATAAATCAGCCAAAGGTTTGATTACTGCTGAACGTTTTGGACAAACGACTGTAAGAGGCATAAAAGATGGTGACTGGACTTTGTATGAAAATATTGACATTACTGATGTGGATTCCATCCGCTTCAACATGACCATTGCCGAAGATGGTGGTATACTGGAGGTTCGCGTTGGATCTGCAACCGGAAATGTTCTGGCATCTCAGGAAATAGTATCCACAAACAAGGAAAATAACAATTCATGGCTCAGACGCCCCGAAACCATCCCGGTTAAAATAAACACCCTGGGAATCACTGGCCCCCAAACACTGGTGCTCGTATACCATGAACCGGAGCCCGACGGCACCGACCAGGAAACACTGGATATGGCCGCTTCTGCTGATGTGGCTTTGGTATTTGTAGGAACCGACCAATCCACCGGAAGAGAAGAATCGGATCGTTTCTCTATCACACTTCCCGGTAATCAGAACGGGCTTATTAAGGACGTGGCAGATGTCAATCCCAATACCATCGTAGTAATGCAAACCATGGGTATGGTAGAAGTTGAAGAGTTTAAAAGCCATCCCAATATAAAAGGTATTATCTGGACAGGGTATAACGGCCAGGCACAGGGAACTGCAATGGCAAAAATCCTTTTTGGTGATGTCAATCCCGGAGGAAAACTCAATGTTACCTGGCATAAGTCACTCAACGATTTGCCTGATTTTAACGATTATTCCCTGAGAAAGGGAAAAGAAAATAATGGCAGAACTTATTGGTATTTCGATGGGGATGTATCTTATGAATTTGGTTATGGGCTATCGTACACCACATTTGAGTACAGTAATTTTTCCATAAGCCAGACCGAAATTACACCCAACGATAAAATTACCGTGAGTGTTGATGTAAAAAACACCGGACAGTTTGATGGGGATGAAGTCGTTCAGGTTTATGTAAAAACACCGGACAGCCCGGCTTCTCTCCAAAGACCCATCAAGAGATTAAAAGGCTTCAAAAGAGTCACCATTCCTAAAGGCCAGGTAAAAAGAGTTCATATTGATATCGACTGTGAAGACCTTTGGTTTTGGGATGCAGAGAATGATCACATCACTTTTGACCAGGGGAAATACATTTTTGAAATTGGCACTTCTTCACGAGACATCAAAGGTAAGATAGAAGCAACCATGCAAGGCAGGTATAAACCCGAACTCGTCAATGTTGTGGCCGAAAGCGATAAAGTTGTTCTGAAGCCGGGTAACGTAATCCAAACCTGCGTAACTGCTGCAATGACCGATGACAGCTTTTATGACATCAACAAAGCCAATGTAACATACAGAAGCAATAATCCGGCAGTGGTTAGTGTTGACCAACACGGTGAAGTTACAGCAACCGGTGTGGGTGTTGCATCTGTATTTGCATATGTTACGATTGATGGTAAAACGGTTTCAGACAGTTATCCGGTGAAGGTGATGCCCGATTTGACACCAAAATCAATTTCCGTAAATGGAAAAACCATTCCGGAATTTGACAAAGAGGTGAAAGCCTACAGTTACCTGCTTAAAAAAGGTTCAAAAGCACCAAAAGTAGGGGCAACAGCCGTTAGTGATCAAATCAGGGTAGATATTCAACAAGCAAAAGGTGTTCCCGGAACTTCCGTGGTTACTTTCGTGGATAACATTACACTGGAGAAAAACACTTATTACGTGAATTTTGATGTAAAATCAGTCAGTGATGAATTTAATGGCTCTGAGATTGGCTCGCAATGGGAATGGTTGCGGGAAAACCCATCAACCCACAGCCTATCAAAGAAAAAAGGAGCTCTTACCCTCACCAGTGAACCAGGTGGCGTATCGGAAAACACCAACAATGCAAAAAACATCCTGCTTCAAAGTGCCAATTCCGACTGGACTATTGAAACAAAACTGGTGGGGTCAAGAATGCCTTCTCAGCCCGAAAATGCGGGAATTATTGTTTATCAGGATGACGATAACTTCATTAAACTGGTGCACAGGGCCGTCATTAAAACCACGCGTGTAAAGGACCCCCAACCGGGAACCATCGACCTGGTGATGGAAGAAAACGGTATTTCCAGATCAATGGCCTCTATTAAACTCGAAGAACCTGTAACCGACGGAAATGAGCTGGTTCTTAAGTTGACAAAAAAGGGAAGCATCTACACCGCTTACTATTCTGTTTATAACGGTGAAAACTTTGTAAAATTGGGTACAGTCGACCTCCTGCTTAAAGATATTAAAGCAGGATTGATGGTGGCAGACGGAATAATTGCCAATTACATGAAAAGTACTTTCTGGTTTGATTCCGACACCACAAAACCGGATTCGCCTTTTGATGTTTCGTTCGATTACTTCCGCATCGAGAACAGCGGCATAGAGTAATTTGAAGCGGATACCCTGTACAATAGAATGTTAGATTTTAGATATAAGATGTACTTATTTACTAACCAAATAATCAAGCTTTATTATGAACCACAAAATCAATTGGCTTTTAGCAACATTTCTAATGACAGGCATCTATTGTTTGAGCCAGTCAGATGAAATAATAATCAAAGATTTCGAACCGGCATCGTCAAATCAACCAGGCCGGGAGTACCCCATGGTCAATTCGCAGGGCCGTGTACGAACACAAATTTTTGCACCCGATGCCAACTACGTTCAGATTGATATCGGGGGAGAGAAATATGATTTAGTGAAAGATGAGGAAGGGATGTGGACTGGAGAATCGGCTCCACAGGATGTCGGGTTCCATTACTATCAACTGAACATCGATGGTGCATCGGTTCCCGATCCGGGAAGTCTGTTGTTTTTTGGTGCTTGTCGCTGGGGTAGTGGCATTGAAATACCTTCCAACGATCAGGATATGTTTGCAGTTAAAGATGTTCCGCACGGTCATGTGCATGAAATTCTTTTCCCATCGGAAAGCACCCGGACATCCCGCAGAGCGTTTGTATATACTCCTCCGGGATATGAAAAAGCAACTTCGAAACGTTACCCGGTTTTGTATCTGCAACACGGCTATTGCGAAAACGAGACATCATGGCCCAACCAGGGGCATGCCAATTTAATCATGGACAACCTCATTGCCGAAGGAAAAGCCAAACCTTTCCTTATTGTGATGACTTATGGTATGACCAATGAAATTGAGTACGGTGGTCTGCGTGATTTCGATATCAAGCCCTTTCAAACCGTCTTGGTAGATGAACTGATTCCTTATATCGATACGCATTACCGCACTTTGGCCAACCAGGAGAACCGGGCCATGGCAGGATTATCGATGGGGGGGTTCGAAACAAGACTCATCACCCTGAATCGACCCGATTTGTTTTCATACTATGGATTATTTAGCGGGGGTATTTACCAACCCGAAGAAATCAAAGAACACGAGCAACTGAAGCTCGTGTTTATTAGCTGTGGCAGCAAAGAACGCCCAGAGGGGGTAAAATATGCCGTAAGCGAATTAAAAAATGCGGGATACAATGCTGTTTCTTACATCTCGGAAGGCACAGCCCACGAATTCCACACCTGGAGAAGAAGCCTGTATCAGTTTGCTCGATTACTGTTTAAATAATCAGATATGAAAAACATACAATCATTTATAGTACTCTTTGCCCTGTTCAGCGGTAATATTGCCGTTGCTCAAACAACAGACAAGGTTGTTGAAGACTTTAAGCCTTCATCGGTAAACCAGCCGGGCAAAGAATACCCACAAGTCAATTCCGAAAGACGTGTACGGATTCGTATCGAAGCACCGCAAGCAAATAAAGTGCAGTTGGATATTGGTGCAGTTAAGTATGATCTTACAAAAGATGAAAATGGCGTCTGGATGGGGGAGTCTGCCCCGCAGGACGAAGGCTTTCATTATTACCAGCTAAATATTGATGGCGCATCAGTACCCGATCCCGGCACCAGATATTTTTACGGAGCCGGCCGCTGGGGCAGCGGCATTGAAATTCCGGCGCATGACCAGGAATTCTATGCTTTGAAGAAGGTCTCACATGGTTTGGTCAGTGAAAACCGGTATTATTCTGACATCACTGAATCGTGGCGCCGCTGTTTTGTTTATACACCTCCCGGATATCATTCCGGTAAAAACAAACGTTACCCTGTTCTATACCTTCAGCATGGCAGTTTTGAAGACGAAACCGGCTGGTTGAACCAGGGACATGCCAACCTCATCCTTGATAATCTGATTGCCGATAACAAGGCCGTTCCCATGATTATAGTGATGGACAATGGCTATGCATTCAAACCGCAAGAAGAACAGGTGGTGAGCACTCCAACCAAACCCGCTATGGTCTTCGAAGAGGTACTGATCAATGAGGTTATTCCCATGATCGATAATAAGTTCAGAACCATCAATGACCGGGAACAACGGGCAATTGCCGGTTTGTCAATGGGTGCTAATCAGACCATGCGTATCATCATGAACAACCTCGACAAATTCGCCTATTACGGAGGCTTTAGTGGCACTGCAAATTATCCAGGCACAGAGGAAATTGATGTGAAAGCATTTTTGGACGGGGCTTTCGCAGATGGAAAAACTGTGAGTGAACGAATAAAAGTTTTATGGCTTAGAGTTGGCACAAAAGAACCCGAAGTTTTCCCAAAATCGATTGGCGCTTTTCGTGACATGCTGGATAATCAAGGGATTGACCATGTCTATTATGAGTCGAAAGGCACTGTACATGAGTGGCTGACATGGCGCAGAAGTCTTCATGATTTCGTTCCAAGATTATTTAGGTGAGAAAATCTGTTGATATCCGAAAGAAGGAAATTCTATGAATCACAGAATCTTATTTTTTTACAAGTATGGGTTATCGATTCGGCTTATATAACTATTCAACCAAAACCGCCGGCGGATATGTTGATTTCGATTATTTCCGTATAAACAATGAGATTTCAGAATCATACTAAAATACTTATTGAAGATCCCGGAATGGATTGAGGGCTGGTATCCTATCCGGTTCATTCTGTTATTCCCAGCGTAGGCTTATCCTTAAGGTAATCTTATGACAATAACCGTGGGTAATAATGATCTTAAAAAATTGACAATGCAAAAAAATATTTGAAGGAATCATTTTAATTATGAGCAATCTCAGGTTATACTTACTTATTGTTATTTTTTTAATTTTTCAGCTGACGTCTTTCAAAAGCAAAGCCCAACCAGGAGAAAGGCTTAAAATGTGGTACGATAAACCGGCAAAAGTATGGAACGAAGCTCTTCCAATTGGAAACGGGCGGTTGGGAGCAATGGTTTATGGGGATCCGGTTAATGAGAAAATCCAGATCAATGAGGAGACATTCTGGTCGGGAGGTCCATCGCGTAATGACAATCCGGATGCCCGAAGGGTTCTGCCTGAAGTCCGGCAGTTGATTTTCAAAGAAAAATACAAAGAAGCCGAAAAGCTGATCAACCAAAACATGGTGGCCGAACAATTACATGGATCAATGTATCAAACAATTGGCAACCTGAACTTGTCTTTTCCTGATCATAAAAATTATACCAGTTATTACAGGGAACTCGATTTAAAAAGAGCCTTGTTTACTACTACCTATACAGTTAATGGTATTGATTACAAACGTGAAGTCTTTGCTTCAAAACCCGATCAGCTGATTGTTGCCAGACTTACTGCCAGTGAACCGGGAAAGCTTTCATTTACAGTCGGAATGAACGGGCCTTTACAAATAAAGACCCAAGCCCTGGATGCAAATACTCTTGAAATGACCGGAATTTCCATTACACATGAAGGGGTTCCCGGCCAGGTAAAATTTCATGCCCGGGCAAAAATTATCAATTCCGGCGGTTCTACTGCTATTGAAGCCAATAAGATTAGGATTCGTCATGCCGACGAGGTAGTTATCAGGATCTCGATAGCAACTAACTTTGTTAATTACAAAAGCCTGGCTGCTGATGAAACCAAAAAGTGTCTGAATTATCTAACGGCTGCTGAATCAAAATCGTATCGGGATCTTTTATGCGACCACATAGCTTCTTATCAGAAATATTTTAACCGGGTCAGTTTGGATTTGGGAACAACACCGGCAGTTGACGATCCAACTGACGTCAGGGTTAAAAAGTTTTCAGAAAGAAATGATCCGGCCCTGGTTTCTCTCTATTATCAATTTGGCCGCTATTTGTTAATATCCAGTTCCCAACCGGGAGGACAACCTGCCAATTTGCAGGGCATCTGGAATGGAAGTACCCATCCGGCATGGGATAGCAAATATACCCTGAATATTAACACCGAAATGAATTACTGGCCGGCCGAAAAATGTAATCTCCCCGAAATGCATCAACCCCTTATTCAGATGGTTATGGAACTTTCAGAAGAAGGCCGGCAAACTGCCCAAACCATGTATGGATGCGATGGCTGGGTAACCCATCACAATACGGATATTTGGCGGATCTGTGGCGTTATTGACGGCGCTTTTTGGGGTATGTGGCCCATGGGCGGAGCCTGGCTTTCACAACATTTGTGGGAAAAATATCTGTATAACGGCGATTTGGATTATCTGGCTTCTGTTTATCCTGTGCTGAAATCAGCATGTAAGTTTTACCAGGATTTTCTTGTCGAAGAACCCGAGCATGGCTGGCTGGTAGTAAGTCCGTCCATTTCACCCGAAAACGCTCCCGCGGCTCATTCTACTTCGGTATGTGCAGGAGCTACAATGGATCATCAGATTCTTTTCGACTTGTTTTCAAAAACCATAACAGCCGCTTCTTTACTGAAAAAAGACAGCGCCCTGAGGGTGGATTTTCAAAAGATCCTTGACCGGCTTCCGCCCATGCAGATTGGCCGTTTTGGCCAGTTGCAGGAATGGATGAAAGATTGGGATGACCCGAATGATACACATCGGCATGTTTCCCATTTATATGGGTTAATGCCCAGTAATCAGATCTCTCCTTATACCTCTCCCAAATTGTTTGATGCAGCACGTACATCGCTTATGCATAGAGGCGATGTTTCAACAGGCTGGTCAATGGGATGGAAAGTGAATTTATGGGCACGTTTGCTGGATGGAAACCACGCGCTAAAACTTATATCCGATCAGTTAAGCCTGGTAGATCCTGAAAATCCAGGAAATAAGGGGGGGACCTATCCCAATCTTCTGGATGCCCATCCTCCTTTCCAGATTGATGGGAATTTCGGATGTACATCAGGAATTACCGAGATGCTTATGCAAACTCATACCGGGGCCATTCATCTTTTACCGGCATTGCCACACAAATGGAAGAGCGGCAATATAAGCGGATTGCGTGCTTATGGCGGTTTTGAGGTCAGTTTTAGCTGGGGAAACAACACTATAAAAATAATAAAGATCAAGTCAATGCTCGGTGGGAATTGCCGGATTCGGTTACCTAATCAAGTATCTTTAAAAGGCAATGGAAAACTCAGTAGTGCTTCAGGGGTCAATCCAAACCCGTTTTTTCAAACCCCGAAAATTAAAGACCCGATCATATCAGATTCTACCTCTTTAAACAAGGTTAAACCTCCCACCACCTTTTTGTATGATTTGCAAACAAAGCCTGGTAAAACCTATACTATTATCAATGAAAAAAACCATCATAATGAGTAAAACCAAGCGTCACCTACTACTAATCAGCCTGTTTTTACCGGCGATTTTCTGTAACACATTCTCCCAGAATCCGATCATTCGCGATCAGTTTACAGCCGACCCTTCTGCCAGGGTTTTCAATGGCAAGGTGTATCTGTATCCTTCTCACGATATACGGAAAGATACCGGACGTTTTGCCACCTGGTTTTGTATGGAAGACTATCATGTATTTTCATCAGAAAACTTAACTGACTGGACTGACCATGGGGTGATTGTAAGTCAGGATGAAGTGAACTGGGTTGATCCAGCCTCCTACAGCATGTGGGCACCCGATTGTATTGCCAGGAACGGAAAGTATTATTTCTATTTTCCATCAAATTTCAAAGAACGCTATGGGAGAGGGTTCGGAATTGGTGTTGCGGTTGCGGATAAACCATACGGACCCTTTACTCCACAGCCGGAACCCATCAATAATGTGCACGGCATCGATCCCAACGTGTTTATCGATAATGACGGGCAGGCTTACTTATACTGGTCTGCCGGGAAAATTTTCGTAGCCAAACTGAAAGATAACATGCTTGAGCTGGCATCTGAGCCAAAGGTAATCGATAACCTGCCCACTGAAGGACTGATTGAAGGCCCTTACCTGTTTGAACGAAACGGCAACTATTACCTGACCTATCCGCATGTTGAATATGAAACAGAAAGGCTTGAGTATGCAATGGGCGATAACCCCATGGGGCCGTTCAGGCAAACCGGGGTCATTATGGATGAATCGCCAACCGGTTGCTGGACCAACCATCATTCTGTTATCGAATACAAGGGACAGTGGTATTTGTTTTACCATCATAACGATTTATCGCCACACTTTGATAAAAACCGCTCGGTCAGGATAGACAGTCTGTTCTTTAATCCTGATGGTACTATACAAAAGGTAGAACCTACTTTGCGGGGCGTTGGTCTGACACTGGCATCGGAAAATATCCAGATCGACAGGTATACCTCGAAAAGTGCAATTGGTTCCTCCATAGCATTCAATGATTCGATCAATACATTTGAAGGGTGGAAGACAATACTCGATATGCCCAATGCATGGATAAAATACAACGCAGTTGACTTCGGAAATAAAAAAATTAAATCGGTTCAGGTAAAGGCTAAATCACTCAAGGGTGGCACCTTACAGATCCGATTGGATAAAGCGGATGGAGCCATTCTTTGCGAAGTGAAAATTCCTAAAGGTACAGGATGGAATAGAATGAATTCAAATATTTTTACATATCAAGCTGGAATCCATAACCTGATTGTAATCCTGAAAGATGGTAATCCTGTTGAAATAGACTGGATCAGATTTAATTATTGATTTCTTACTAATTAAAAATACCATTTTATGAAAATGAAAATTTTAATTTTTGATTTATTAGTTCTTTCCTGATTTGGGATTATTGCTTATTTACCTCGGGACAAAACGGCTCCAGATAAACCTATTTATCCTGAATACTGACAATTCCTTTGGGGAAAGAGCAGCAGACTTGGTATCGAGAACGACCCTTGGGGAAAAACAAAGGCTTCCTGGAAGCAGGATGGCTGCTGTACCCCGTTTTGGTGCCAATTCATATAACGTATGGGGTAAAGCCTTGCACGGTGTTGTAAGAAAGTATGTTTAATAACAACATCGGACCAATCACTTTATTTCCGAATCGTGTCGCCCCAGGTTCTTCCTGGTCTGCCGAATTGATAGAACGTGAAACTATAGTAATTTCAGATGAAGCCGGGCATCGAATTATGATTTTAATTCAAATCTTGCCTACTGGTCTCCTGTTGTAGAACCGATGAGGGATCCGAGATGGGAAAGAACAGGTGATTCATCCGGGGAAGATCTGTTCTTGGTTTCTCAGATTACAGGTGGTTTTATTCGCGGAATGATGGGCTATTATGATACTTATCTCAAAGCTGTGCCGTGCGGCAAACGATTTTTCTTTCTTAGTATGATAGTATTGATATTTTCATTATTATTTCTTACTATTGTAACTGTACGGTATAAAGGTGGGTATTTATTGTTCCAACCAAACCACTAAGAAGGAGTGATCCACAGAATGTCACTGAATAAAAATACCGTCAAACGGTTTATTAAAGGCGACCTCAATGCCTTTAACCTAATTTACTACACCTACAGTAAAAAATTGTACCACATCGGATTGGGTTTGTTGAAGGATCCTGACAAAGCAAACGAGATGGTGCAGGATGTATTTGTCACTCTTTGGGAAAAGCGGGAGAAGATCAATCCCGAACTGAACTTCGAGAATTACCTCCTGACCATGACCTACAATTCCATCCGGAAGCTCTTCAGAAAAAAAAAGATTGAGCAGGAAGTAAAACATGAGGTTTTGAAAGAAACTTCCATTACCCATAGTAATACTGAGAATTCGGTAATTTATAATGATCTGTTGCGTCTGGCTCAGAATTTAATTGAAAAGATGCCCCCGAAAAGGAAGTTGGTCTATAAACTTAACCGTCAGCAAGGCGTTAGCATTAAGGAGATATCTGAAAAAATTGGAATCTCGAAACGTACCGTGGAAGGCCACCTGACAAAGGCCTTAGGTTATCTTAAAGAGGAAATGGCAAAATACTCGCTTTTCTCTCTTCTGCTTCTTGCCTGTTTATTGCCTTAGATTTTCCCTATAAAAAGTACCTGCACAATCTCGGAGCGAAGAACTACCAGAGAATGCACAAACCAAAATAGATATTCCGGAGAGTCCGGAGTTTATCAAAGAAGGTCACAATGTCATACTGGCAGGCAACCCCGGAACAGGCAAGACCCATTTATCTATAGGGCTGGGCAAAAAAGCATGTATGGAAGATTACAGGTTGTTTTTTACCACCATACCCCGTTTAATTACCCAAATACGCGAAAGCAGATCGCAAAAAAAACTGCGAATCCTGGGAAGCCGGTTTGAAAAAATTGATCTGGTTATATGTGATGAATCTGGCTACCTAATCTTTTAACAAAGGGGAGCAGAGATGCTGTTCAGCCATCTCTCGCTGAGGGCAGGAAGAAAATCAACCATCATTACCACAAATCTGTTTTTCGATCGGTGGAGTGAAATTTTTGGAGACCTTGTTCTGACTGCTGCCATGGTGGATAGATTAACACATAAAGCGCACATTGTCAATATGAACGGAATGTCTTATTGTGCATTGGAAACAAAAAAATGGATGAACAGTTGATCAACTCAGGAATAACAGAAAAAAGAAATCATCCGTTCCATCTTTCCCTGTTGGGTGAAGCGCTTCCCCCAACAGAAATAAAATACGTCCTTTTAATAATGAAAAATTAGTATTAATCTTGCATGTAAGTGGTATACTTTTGAAGTGAAATAGTGGTATGGCTTCCCTGAATGAAAGGCCTTGAACACATATACTTTGAATCCCGGAAATCTTTCCGGGATTGGCTGGAAAAGAATCATGACAAAAAGAAGGGCATCTGGATGGTATTCTTTAAGAAACACACCCGTGTCAAATGCATAGAATACAGGGAGGCACTGGAGGAAGCGCTCTGTTATGGGTGGAGTGACAGCATTATTAAAAAGGTGGATGATGACCGGTATGTTAGAAAGTTTACCCCTAGAACCAATACTTCCCACTGGTCGGAACTGAATAAAAAGATCGTGCTTTCCCTGATAGAGCAGGGAAAAATGACTGAAGCGGGGCTTAAAAAGATCGATAGTTACCTGAAAACGGGGAAAGTAGCCTGGAAATACGAAACCTCAAAGGAAATCAGTCAGAAAAAGGAACTTCAGGTGCCTGATTTTATCTCCGGGGCTTTGGCCGAAAACGAGCCGGCATGGGCCCATTTCAGGAATCTTGCCCCTTCCTATAAGAAACAATATGTGCTTTGGATTGCCGGGGCAAAAAGGGAAGAAACCCGGCTTACCCGCCTGGAACAATCCATTGCATTATTGAAAGAAAACAAAAGATTGGGAATGAAATGATGAGGATTACGGCAGAATGTTTGCAGGTAGTTCCCCAACTACGTAGTATACTGGCTATGTACTAATATATGGTGTGCCCATTTTTAATTTTTTCAATTCAGCAAGTGCATTTACAACACTTAATGACAGCCAGAACCATAATTTAA
>DSCJ01000089.1 GCA_011049175.1 Bacteroidota bacterium
ATATCAATTTAAATTGTATCTTGTAACTTATTCCTGCCCTGTCTTTCTCCATTATTCCACGAACATACAACATTAACGGTTAATGGCCTTCTTCTTCAAAATGTAAACATACGAGATATCTACGTTGATATCTACGTAGTTGTTTAAAGAAAATCCATTTTAGAATATTGAAAAACCCTGGTATGATAACATCAGACGAACGGAACCATTGGCTTGTGCTATAAGCACAAACATCCGTAACGGAAAGGCAATTCCAGGTTTTTACCGCTCTTTCAGTACAGGCCTTTTTCGTGTTTGATCCTGATTTTTTCAATCATATCGGTTGTCATGGAATCCAGATCGTACCGGGGATTCCATCCCCATTCTTCCCGTGCGGCAGAATCGTCCATGCTGTTGGGCCATGAATCGGCAATGGCCTGTTTATCAGGATCCACATCATAAGTCATTTCAAAGCCGGGGAGGTGTTTTTTGATGGCCGAAGCCAGAATTTCCGGATCGAAACTCATGGCAGTAACATTGAAGGCATTCCGGTGTTTCAGGCGGGAAGGATCGGCCTCCATGAGCAGAATGGCGGCTTCAATGGCATCGGGCATGTACATCATATCAAGGAAAGTACCTTTGGAGAGGGGGCAAACGTACTTCCCGTGTTTTACAGCATCGTAAAAAATTTCCACGGCATAATCGGTGGTACCACCCCCGGGTAGGGTGACATTTGAAATAATACCGGGATAACGCAGGCCGCGGGTATCCACGCCGAAGCGTTTGTAATAATAATCACACAGCAGTTCACCGGTTACCTTGGTTACTCCGTACATGGTATTCGGCCGCTGGATGGTGTCCTGCGGAGTGTTGTCACGTGGTGTGGTTGGGCCGAAGGCGCCTATTGAGCTGGGGAAGAAGAGGGCACAATTGTATTCCCTGGCAATTTCCAGCACATTGTACAATCCGTTTACTCCCACATCCCAGCCGCGCTGGGGGTATTTTTCTGCTACGGCCGACAGGATGGCGGCCAGGTGAAAGATGGTATCGATTTTGTATTTTTTCACCACGGCGGTGATCTGTTCGGGGTCGGTAGCGTCGGCCACTTCGTAGGGCCCCGATTCCTTCAGTTCTCCTTCGGGAAGGGTTTTTCTGATGCCGGCAACCACGTGATCGCTGCCATATCTTTTTCTGAGTTCGAGGGTGAGTTCGGAACCGATCTGTCCGACAGAACCGGTTACAAGGATATTCTTCATAACAGGGTGTTTTTTGTTTTCCGTTTTTTATTTAACAAATGTATCGCGAAAGTAAATAATTTTCATGGTGAAAAACATACTATAAAGCATTGAAAATTAATTCGTATTGCAGTTCAATTTTCATATATTTGGCGGCACTTCAAGTAAATAAGAACTTTAAATACCTGTCGTTATGTACGGAAAGATAAAAGAACATCTGCAGCAGGAACTGGCCGGTATCCAGGAGGCCGGTTTGTTCAAGGAAGAAAGAATCATTACCTCACCCCAGGGAGCCGAGATCAGTATCAGCACGGGCGAAAAGGTACTGAATTTTTGTGCAAATAATTACCTGGGGTTATCCAACCATCCGGAGCTGGTCAAAGCGGCCAAAGAAGCCCTCGACAGCCGGGGCTTTGGTCTGTCGTCGGTGCGGTTTATTTGCGGAACTCAGGATATCCATAAAACCCTCGAGAAAAAAATAGCCGATTTTTTCGGTACGGAAGACACCATCCTGTATGCCGCCTGTTTCGATGCCAACGGAGGAGTATTCGAGCCTCTGCTGGGACCTGAGGATGCCATCATTTCCGATGCGCTGAACCATGCTTCCATTATCGACGGGGTAAGGCTCTGCAAGGCCCAGCGGTATCGTTACCAGAATGCCGACATGGCCGATCTGGAAGAACAGCTGAAAAAAGCACAGGAACAGCGCTTTCGGATGATTGTTACCGACGCCGTGTTTTCTATGGACGGGAATGTGGCCCCCCTCAACCGCATTCTGGAGCTGGCGGAAAAATACGATGCCATGGTCATGATCGATGAAGCACATTCGGCTGGTGTTGTGGGAGAAACAGGAAGGGGGGTGACCGAACTCTTCCATTGCCGCGGGAAGGTTGAGATTATCACGGGTACACTGGGCAAGGCTTTCGGTGGAGGAATCGGCGGCTTTACCACCGGGAAGAAAGAGATCATTGAAATGCTGAGGCAGCGCAGCCGGCCTTACCTCTTCTCGAATTCACTGCCGCCTTCGGTGGTCAGCGCCGGTATCAGAATGTTCGATATGATGAGTGAGACCAATGAACTGCAGGACAAGCTGCACTGGAATACCAAATATTTCTTCAATGAAATGAAAGCGGCCGGTTTCGATCTGAAGCCCACCCAGAGTGCCATTGTTCCCATCATGCTGTACGATGCCAAATTATCCCAGGATTTTGCCCGGAAACTGCTGGACGAAGGCATTTACGTGATCGGCTTCTATTATCCGGTGGTTCCCAAAGGGCAGGCCAGGATCAGGGTACAGCTTTCAGCCGCTCATGAAAAGGAGCACCTCGACCGGGCCGTGAAGGCGTTTACCAAAATTGGCCGGGAACTGGGGGTGCTTAAATAGGCTGATGTAGATAATCGAATTTATTGGAGGATTTTCCACCGGGTGCCCTGCAACAAGCTCAGGGCACCCGATTTTTTACCCGCACTTTGAGCTGCCGCAATCCTGGCATATCAGGCAACCTTCCTGGTAAATCAGATTTTTGGAGCCGCATTCCTGGCATTCGCCCTTGGCCCGGGTGCCGTTGGGAATATACCGTTTCAGGGCCCTTTCCACGCCGTTCCGCCAGGTGTTGATATTCTCGCTGTCGAGGCGCAGGGATGAAACCAGGTTCACTACATCGGGAATGGGCATTCCGTGCCTCAGAACGCCCGATATCAGTTTGGCATAGTTCCAGAATTCCGGATGGAACATGTGCGATAAACCGCCCAGGATGTTCTTGTAACCGTATTTGTCGGTATACATGAAATCGTAGCGGTTTTTGCCGTCTTCATCCTTGGTTTTGATGATCTTCCCTTTGGTGATGGATTTGGGTATGGGGAAGATCTCCTCGTCGGCCAGACCGGTAAATATTTCATAGGGAACACCGTCTTTCAGACCAACAAAAGCGATCCATCTTTCGTTGTTATTATTGAACCGGATGATCTCGGCATCGAGCACCCTGGGTCGTTTGGGAAACTGAACGGCCTGTTCGTTTTTCTTTTCACCGGTTACCAGCACCCCGTTTCTGGAACCGTCGCGATAGATGGTAGCTCCCTTGCACCCGCTTTTCCACGCGGTAAGGTACAGCTCCGAAACCAGACTTTCCTGCACCTGCTGAGGCAGGTTGATGGTCACGCTGATGGAATGATCCACCCATTTCTGTATTTCTCCCTGCATCCTCACCTTGGCCAGCCAGTCCACATCGTTGGAGGTAGCCTTGTAATAGGGCGATTCTTTCACCAGTTCCTCCATTTTTTCGTCGGAGTACTGTTTCACTTCCTCCGGATCATACCCTTTTGTTCGCATCCAGTCGCGGAACTTGTGGTGATACACCGGGTATTCTTCCCAGGCATCGCCCACTTCGTCAACGAAAGTAACCTTTACGTCGCGGTCGCTGGGATTTACTTTCCTGCGTCGTTTGTAAACAGGAAGGAATACAGGCTCTATTCCCGAGGTGGTCTGTGTCATAAGGCTGGTGGTGCCCGTAGGGGCAATGGTCAGCAGGGCAATGTTCCTCCGGCCGTGTTTGGTCATGTAATTATACAAATTCTCGTCGGCTTTCCGCAGGCGTTTGATAAAGGGGTTGTTTTTTTCTTTTTCGGGATCGTAAATATTGAAAGGTCCCCGCTCCTTGGCCAGGTAGGCCGACGAGCGGTATGCTTCCAGAGCCAGGTTTTTATGTATTTCCACAGAGAAAGAAACCGCTTCCTCGCTGCCGTACCGTAAACCCAGGGCTGCCAGCATATCGCCCTCGCCGGTGATTCCAATGCCGGTACGGCGCCCCTCTTCCGTTTTATGGCGGATACGTTCCCAGAGGCGGCGTTCCACGCCTTTGATCTCGTCCGGTTCGGGATCCCGGCGTATCTTGTCAAGAATTGCATCGATTTTCTCGATTTCCAGATCGATGATATCGTCCATGATCCGCTGGGCAAGCCCCACGTGTTCGTTGAAAAGATCGGTGTCGAACCGGGCTTTGTCGGTAAACGGGTCGTTAACGTAACTGTACAGGTTGATGGCCAGCAATCGGCAGCTGTCATACGGACACAGTGGGATTTCCCCGCAGGGATTGGTGGAAACGGTACGGTATCCCAGATCGGCATAACTGTCGGGGACCGATTCCCTGAGTACGGTATCCCAGAAAAGTACCCCGGGTTCGGCCGATTTCCAGGCATTGTGAATGATCTTGTTCCACAGGTCCCGGGCACGGATCTCTTTTTTATAGGCAGGCTTTTCCGCATCCAGCGGATACTGCTGCACGTAAGTGGTATCGTTCAGCACGGCCTGCATGAATTCATCGTCGATTTTGACCGATACATTGGCTCCGGTTACTTTCCCCTGTTCCAGTTTGGCATCAATGAATTTTTCCGCATCGGGATGTTTGATGGAAATGGTGAGCATCAGCGCGCCCCTTCGTCCGTCCTGTGCTACTTCCCTGGTGCTGTTCGAATACCTTTCCATGAAGGGAACCACTCCGGTAGAGGTAAGGGCCGAATTGAGCACCGGTGAGCCGGAAGGACGAATATGGGAAAGATCGTGCCCCACCCCGCCGCGGCGCTTCATCAGTTGCACCTGTTCCTGGTCGATTTTCATAATCCCCCCGTAGGAATCGGAATTTCCTTCGTTGCCGATCACAAAACAATTGGAAAGAGAGGCAATCTGGAATTTGTTTCCGATACCGGTCATGGGCCCCCCCTGGGGGATAATGTATTTGAAATCCTTCAAAACCCGGTAAATGGTTTCCTCCGGAAGCGGATTGGGATATTTCTGTTCAATGCGGTGAATTTCCCGGGCCAGCCTCCTGTGCATGTCATCGGGTGTTTTTTCATACAGGTTGCCATAGGAATCCTTCAGGGCATATTTGTTAGCCCATACCCGCGCAGCCAGTTCATCGCCTTTAAAATATTCAATGGATGCCTGTATAACCTCGTCATGAGCATAGGTTTTCGGTTTTCCGGTTTTTTTGCCGGATTCCTGTTTCACTTCCTGGCTGAGGGGAAGTTCGGCTTCTTCCTGCTTGTTGTTCAGCTTGTTCTGCGCGACGAGTTCTTCCATTGAAAAAATATTACATACTTAGTTCAACAATCGGTACCTTAAGTAATTGTTAACTTGGGATATCAGAAAATTACCCCCGGGTGATCAAAGGCTCTGCAATTTAAATATTGAGTTAAGCTTTGACAAGAGCAATGTTTTTCTATTTATTAACATTCGGGGTGAGTTATTAACCCGCAGTGTTATCTGTCAGTATGACAATATGTTAGGATGTTGCCGGTAATACATAACCATTCAGTAGTCCTGAAGGTCAGGACATGCCGGGTATTCCGGGTGAAAAAAGAAGCCGTCCGGACGGGACGGCTTCTTATGAGGATGTCAATCCGGTTTACAGGGGATCGGGACCCTCCACCAGGGTAAATTCCGGGTCGGGGGCCGAACCGGTGCACTGGAATTTGGCGGTGAACCGTCCGGTAGGCCCGCCATAGGTGGCAAAGGTTACAATGTAATACACATCAATACCGCTTACCTGGGCCTGGGCATCGGGGAACTTGGTGGGCAACAGGGCATTCCCGATGGCTGTGGTAACGGCTTCCTGCCAGGTGCTGAATACGCTTTCGTCCCATTTTCCGGGGCGTATATCGAAATTGATGTAGTATGAGCCGGCCCCGTGGTACCATTCCTGTGTGCCATATGAGTCGATGTATTCACTGCCGATGTTGGTTTTTACCCAATCGACGATCATCTGATAATCCTCGGCGGTCATCTCGAAGATCACGGTGGGGTCGAACACCCATTTCCCCTGGGAATACAGGAACTGTGAGGTGACATCGCCTACATACTGGTATGTGGATTGCCACTGGCCTCCGGTCAATACATACCGGTCGGCCAGGGTGAGGGTTCCCACTCCCGATACGCCGGTGTAATAACGATAGATCACCACTTTTTCAGTGCCTTCGCCGGCAAGCGGGTACAGGGCGGATAGCAGGGCCGGGATGTAATCGTAGGGAAGATCGGAAGATGAGAAATTATCGTATTTTCCCGGCGAGCCCATGGCATCGTAATCGGGCCCGGTTATCCGGTAAATGTCTTCGGCTACTTTCCAGGTGCCCGAAGCATATTCATACACCGTTTCCAGAACAACCGGATCCTTCCCCAGAACAGGGAAGCCGGGTTCACGCACTTCCACCCAGTCGATTTCCCAGGTGGCGGCGTTGGTTGTAGTGGAAATGTATTTGAAGGCGATGTTCACTGTTTGCCCGATGTAATCTGAGAGGTCGATATTCCCCGATTCCACAAAGGTCCAGTTACTTCCTGCAGGCCAGGTGGGAACGGTGAGCTCGGTCCAGGTGGCGGTGGTTACGTCGTCCGTATAATCGGTAGAGATCATCACGGCCAGGTTTTCCCATTCTCCATAAACGTAGTTGGCGGCATGCCGGAAAGCCAGATAGACTTCTTCATAACCGCTGAGGTCGATGGCGGCCGAAACGAGCCAGTCTTCATTCTCTTGGGGACCACCGGAATAACCCGACATTTTGGCAAAATCATCCCCTCCGTAGCTTGACTGGCTCCAAACCTGATCGCCGGCAACCGACTGGGCGGTGAACCGGCCCAGGCCGGAGGAAAAGCCTTCTTCCCAGAAAGCCAGCCAGCCTTCGCCTTCCATGTCCACTTCGGGGGTAACATCGGAATAGTTGTATTCCACCAGAATCAGATCGCCGGCCGACGGATCGGCAACGACTTCGTTCAGCACGGCCGGGATGTAAATTTCCGGATTGTAACCGGGCGAATAATACTTCACCACCTGTAAAACACCGTCGGCGCTGACATATTCCTCTTCGGTTATTTGGTATTCGTCCATTTCGGTATACACCGACAGGTCTTCGGGCATTTCGTTGTTGAACTTGTAGGTGATCATTGCGCTGGATCCCTCGCGCAGTGCCGGGAAAAGTTTGGGCAGGTAGGGAGGGATTAAGTCGGCAGCCGGGTAATCATCTGTAAAATACATATAGCTTTCGATGAAACCGGCGGCTTCTTCGTCGGTAATCATGCCGGCAATGGCAGCGTAATCATCCTCTGTGAGGGTATAGGTTACGCTGTTGCTGTAATCTTTATACATTTCCTCCAGTTCATCATTGATCTCAGCCATGGGTTCACAGGAGACCAGAACCAGAGCGAACAGGGTGATATAATACAGTGCTTTTTTCATTTTGCCTTGGTTTTTGGTGTTTTGCTATGCAGTGCCACAAGTTAGAAATTGATTTTCAGGCTGATCATCCAGGAACGGCCCCAGCCGTAATACACCTCGGCACTGGTCCAGTCGTGCGTACCTCCATCTGTGGCATCAGAAATGTATTCGGTGTCGAATACATTATTTACATTTCCCACCAGGGTAGCCTGGTAGGGTCCCATATCGAAACGGTAACTCATGAAGAGGTCGGTCAGATGATAGGAAGGCATTTGCCAGGCATCGGGGTTCACACCGTCGGCCGGTTCAGTGGTGCGGTCTTCCGGATTGAAATAAGCAAACAATTTGTCATAGTAGTTCCAGTCGGCTCCGAATTTCAGTCCGGCCAGCAGTTCATAGGAAGCGCTGGCGGCTGCCGTTATCTGGGCGGCATCGCCTACATGCACATCCTTGATGTATACCGAACGGGTCATGATCAGGTTCTGGCTGTCGTCAAAGAACTGGACATCGATCAAATCGTTCATCCAGCGCCAGTCGGCCAGCGATGCCATTCCTTTGATATCGAGCTTGCTGATGGGCTTCATCTGGAAGTCGATTTCAATTCCTTTATGCATGGCATTGATGCCGGTCATGTTGGCAAACTGATCCACTCCTTCCACGGTATAGCCGAATACCCTTGATTTATCTTTCCAGGTGGTGTAGTAAGCATTCACATTGGCCGAGAGGATTCCGCTGCGGAAACCGTATCCCACTTCGAACGACAGGACCTTTTCATTGGGGGCATCCGAGTTCGCATCATTGGTGTAGTTGTAGAATACCGTGCGGAAATCGGGCTGGTTTTCGAAATAACCTGCATTAAGGAACACATTGTGTGCTCCGGTGAGGTTGTAGTTGGCTCCGCCCTTGATGCTGTATCCCGGGAAATGGTAAAACGTGGTTGCCGCACCGTTTCCGTCATGCTGTTCCAGGAAATATTCCACCCTCTGGTAGGATTTGTTGGAAAATGCTCCGGAAAGGAAGGCCGTGAGCTGTCCGAAGTCGGCTTCTGCCTGTCCGAATACCCCTTCCCACAAGACGATTCCGTCGTTGTAGTAATCGATCACATCACCAACAAAAGCCGCTTTATTGGGATGGTTCACGTCGCCGGTTTCCAGGTAATACTCCCCTCCCAGCAGGTCGATCACTTCGCGGTAGTGTTCGCCTTTGTAATAACGCAGGTCGATCCCCCCGATCAGGCTGAGCCAGTCCATTTCATAGGTGGCTGATGAAATCAGTCCGGTCCAGAAATGATTGTTCACCGACGACCTCATGATGGTTTCCGCCCCGCTGGCTCCGGCAGCGATGTTCTCACTAACCACCCGGTCGATGTCGGGCTGGTTTTCACGCAGGTAATCGGGATTGTAAAATTTATTTTCTCCCAGCGGCCCCGTTCCACCCCCGGTTCCGATGGAAAGATAGGCGGCGGTGGAAATATTCAGGTCTTCGTTCACATCCCAGAAATGGTTCAGGATGCCCATGGGCTTGTGATAATAATTCTTTCTTATGTGGTACACCTCACCGTTTTTGTAACCCCAGTCGGAGTTATACCTGATGTTGTTGATCTGTGGATCTTTGTAGGTGTCGATGTACATTCGGGTACTTCTCTGCCCGTGCCACTGGGGGGCTCCGAACAGGGAAAAAGCCAGCCGGTGCTGGTTGTTTACCAGTTTGGACACATTCAGGTAATATGAATACGATTCGAACTGGGTTCCGTCAACATAGCCGTCACCGGCTGTCCGGGCCAGTGAAATGGTGGTGGCCCAGTTGTTGTCGGTAAGACCTGATGACAGAGTGAAGCCCAGTTTTCCATAGTTGTCGTTTCCCAGTCCGTAGTAAATATTTCCCCCGGCTTCGGCATCGGTGGTTTTTGTCAGAATATTGATGGTTCCGCCCAGCGAGGGGATAGCGATCTTTGAAGCGCCCAGTCCGCGTTGCACCTGCATGGTACGGGTTACTTCCGAGAGGCCGGCCCAGTTCGACCAGTAAACCCATCCGTTTTCCATGTCGTTTACCGGTACTCCGTTGATCATCACAGCCGAGTTCCGGGCATTGAATCCCCGGATATTGACGCGTGAATCGCCGAAAGCTCCTCCCTGCTTGGTGGCGTATATGCCGGGAGTTGATTTCAGGATTTCGGGATATTCCTGCATGCCCAGCCGGGTTTCGATCATTTCGGGCATGATGTTGGAAACGGGCACCGGGGTTTTGCGGTCAATGGCAATATTGGCAAAAACCGCCACTTCTGCCAGACCCACCGCATCGCTTTCCAGTTCAATGGTTCCCAGGTCTATCTCCCTTCCGTTCAGGTTAACGGGAATTTCTTCAGGCAACATGCCCACGAAGGAAATGACCAGGGTTTGCTCACCCTGTACCCGGGTTTGCAATACAAAATGACCTTCCAGGTTGGCTACGGTTCCCACCGTTGTGCCTTTCAGGTACACGTTGGCTCCGATCACCGGCTCGCCAGCCGCATCGATAATCGTGCCCCTGACCGTGGAAGTGACCTGCCCGTAGGACCATAATCCTGCGAGAAGAAACACCCCGGTCAACAGAATGGATTTCATAGTGATTCTCATACGTTGGGTTTTAAGGTTAGATATTGCTGATTTGATTTCATAAGACAAAGATAGGTCGATGGAACATCACGGCTCGTGAAATCAGGGTTAAGACGGTATGAAAAAAATGTAAAATGCCTTCTGAGGGTGGATAGTTTATTAACAGGCAAATGAATGGGGTCGAAGGCAGAAGGCATGTTAAAACTAAATTATTTTAATATATAAATATTTACAGCAAATAGACAAAAAAAACATATAATCACCGGCAGGCGGAAATTTATATGCGTGGATAAAGATAAGTGAAAAACCCCGTTCCCCGTTCAATAAGAATTCAACAATTTACCAACAATTTTTTCAGTGGCTCCGGCGGATTCCCGGACAAAGGTTACTGCCGCTTTGCCGCTGCTGGTAATTGTTTCAGGCTGGCTGGCCAGGATATTAAACCGGGTTTTCAACTCTGAATAATTATTCACGGCAAACCCTCCTCCCCGTTTAACCAGTTCCACTGCTTCCCGGAAAGGCCGGTAACGGGGGCCGAATACCACAGGTATGCCATATACGGCGGCTTCCAGTACATTATGGATGCCTCTGCCGAAACCTCCGCCAACATAAGCCAGGGAGGCGTAGCGGTAAAGGGAAGAAAGCATGCCGATATTGTCGATGACGAGCAGGCGGCATGCTTCCGGGTTGGTTTCACCGGCCTTTGAATACCTGCAGGCCGGAACAAGTGATTGTTCCAGGATATTGCGTATGTGTTGTTCGTGGATCTCATGAGGAGCAACGATCCATTTCCATGGATTTTTTTCCTCGTGCAGGTATTTCAGCAGCATTTCCTCGTCGGGCGGCCAGGTACTCCCGGCCACCAGGATTTTGCTGCCCGAGGCAAAACGTTCCACCCATTCGATCCTTTTTGCCTGGCCGGCAATATCTGCCACCCGGTCGAAGCGGGTGTCGCCTGCAACCGATACCCTGGTAATACCCATGCGGGCCAGCCTCTTCTTAGAATCTTCGTCCTGTACGAACAGGTGATCGAAACAATGCAGCACTTTTCGGTAGCTCCGGCCGTACCATTTCAGAAAAGGATGGTTTTCTCTTATGATCACCGATATTCCGTAAAGGGGAATCCCTCTGTGTGCAACGGTTTTCAGATAATGACGCCAGAACTCATATTTGACAAATACCGCCATGCGTGGTTTGACCAGGGAAATAAATTTTTTTACGTTCCAGGGAAAATCGAACGGCAGGTAACATACCAGGTCGGCCCCGGGGTAATCTTTTCTCACTTCATAGCCTGAGGGAGAAAAAAACGTGAGCAGGATACCCGTACCGGGCCTTTCTTCCCTGAGCCTATCCATGACAGGCCGTCCCTGTTCAAATTCTCCCAGCGAGGCACAGTGGAACCAGATCCATTGTTCTTTTTTCGTGATACCCTTCCTGAGCTGGCTGAACACACTCCTGCGACCGGTGAGCATGCGGGATGCTTTCCGGTTAAAAGGGGCGGAAACCAGGATTCCGATATAATACAGTGCGATTATCAGGGTATATATAACAGTCATGACCCGTGAATGTGGGTGCAAAGTAAGAAAATATTCCCTGAATATCCTTCAGAATGCAGCCAGTAGCAGATCCAGGTCTTTTGATTGCATTCCGAACATTTTCCCTATATGCTGGCTGGTAAGGATTCCATTGAACAGATAGACTCCCCGGCGCAGGCCCGGATCTTCCTTGAGTATTTGTTTGATACCACCGGCCTCTCCAATTTCCAGCAGGATGGGCGTAAAAACGTTACTCAGGGCAATGGAAGCGGTACGCGCCACCCGTGAAGGGATGTTGGGTACACAGTAATGGATCACCCCGTGCCGGGTATATACGGGATCCTTATGCGTACGGCATTCCGAGGTTTCCACACAGCCTCCCTGGTCGATGCTGATATCCACAATGACCGATCCCTTTTTCATTCCCATAACCATTTCTTCGGTAATGAAATAACGGGAGTCTTTATCCACCTGGTGAACGGCTCCGATCAGCACATCGGCTGAGCGGAGCGCTTTCTGAAGCACACGAGGGTGGAATACCGAGGTGGAAATCCGCTCTCCTATATAATTCTGCAGCTTCCTCAGCCTGTGCACCGAATGGTCAAACACTTTCACCATGGCGCCCAGTCCCAGGGCTGCCCGGGTGGCATATTCACCGGCCGTTCCGGCACCCAGTACAATCACTTCGGCAGGGGTTATCCCCGTAATGCCTCCCAGCAAAACGCCCTTTCCGTCGTGTACGTTACTGAGGTGTTCGGCAGCGATCTGTACCGAGGCAATGCCTGCAATCTCACTCATGGAACGGACAACGGGATAACTGTTGTATTTGTCTTTGATATCTTCATAGGCTATAGCGGTCATCCGTTTAGCTATGAGTTTTCTGATATACGATTCCTTCTGGCCGGGAAGGTGAAGTGCTGAAATCACCACCTGGTTCCCATTAAGCAGTTCGCTTTCCTCGGTCGTAAGCGGCGCAACCTTTAAAATTACATCGGCCCGGAATACCTCTTCCCTCTTGGAAATGGTTCCCCCGCATTCACTGTAATCGGTATTCAGGTAGCTGGCTTCTTTTCCGGCATTTTCCTCAATCAGTACCTGGTGTCCGTTGTTCACCAGCAGTTCTACCGCTTCCGGGGTAACGGGAACCCGGCTTTCATGGCGGTTTGATTCCCTGGGGATCCCGATCGACATACTGGCCTTTTTCTTTCCTACTTCCAGCATTTCTTCCTGGGGCATCAGCCTGGAATTTCCCAGGGAAAAGGAAGATTTTTCCTCCATGGTATCTGACTTGTGTTGAAATGGTTAAAAGTAATACAAATCGGGGGTATTGACAAACAATTCAGCCCGTGTCTTTTTCCCGGCTGACCCTGACCCGGCGAAGGTCTGTATCATCTACTGAAATTTCCACCCACACGGATTCCGGTGGTAACAGGTGTTTTACAGGTTCAGGCCATTCAATAAAACACCAGGATCCGCTGTAGAGATAATCTTCATACCCCAGGGCATATACCTCTTCCAGGGA
This sequence comes from Bacteroidota bacterium, assembly GCA_011049175.1. Taxonomy (GTDB): domain Bacteria; phylum Bacteroidota; class Bacteroidia; order Bacteroidales; family VadinHA17; genus HyVt-105. The sequence continues at coordinate 13,066 of DSCJ01000089.1, forward strand.
TTTTATCCTGAAGAAATCCATGTGGTACACCGTCTCCGAGTTCCGGGATCGGTATTCGTAAATGATGGCGAAGGTGGGGCTGGCCACAACATCGGCTACTTCCAGCTGCCGGCAGATTTCCTTGATCAGGGTGGTTTTGCCCGAACCCATAGGTCCGCTGAAGGCAATCACCCTGTGGTTGCCGGCGAAATGCAGCAATCTCCGGGAAAATTCCTTCCATTCTTCCGGGGAAGAAATGCAGGCTGTCCAGTGTTTTGCTTCTGCAGAATTTTTCATGGCGGGAGTCATGAACGGGGGGTTAGAACAATGAGTGGGACCATCATTTCTTCCAGTGATATCCCCCCGTGCTGGAAAGTGTTCCTGAAAAAACCGGCATAGTAATTGAAATTTTTCGGAAAGACCATAAAATCGTCATTCCGGGCGAATATAAACCGCGAGGTAAGCTGGGTTTTGGGCAGGTGGACTTTTTCAGGATCGGTTACTTCGAATACTTCCCTGGGGTTGTAATTCAGATTTTTACCGGTCTTATACCTGAGGTTGGTGGACGATTCGCGATCGCCCACCACCTTGATGGGATTGTTCACCCGTATGCTTCCATGATCGGTGGTGAGGATCAGTGTAAAATTTTCCGCTGAAATTTCCCTGATGAGGTCAAGAAGGGAAGAATGCCTGAACCAGGAAAGGCTGAGGGAGCGGAAGGCCGGTTCGTCCGATGCCAATTCTTTGATCATCTCCACCTCGGTACGGGCATGTGAAACCATATCGACAAAATTGTATACCACCACATTGAGTGGGAATGCCTTCATATCCTGCCATTGTTCCACCAGCTTGTGTCCTTCGGCCAGGTTTCCCACCTTTTCGTAGCGAAAAGGGATGCTCATACCGAGGCGGGTGAGTTGCCGTTTCAACAGTTCCCCCTCGTGAATGTTTTTGCTTCCGGGCTCGTCTTCGAATTTCCACAGCTCGGGATGGTGTTTCATGATCTCCAGGGGCATCAGTCCCGAAAACAGGGCGTTTCGTGCATAATGGGTGCAGGTGGGAAGAATGCTGCAGTACAGGTCCTCACTGGCAATGTTCATGTGTTCGGCAAATATGGGAGCCATGGCCTTCCATTGGTCCAGTCTGAGGTTGTCTATCAGGATAAAGAGGATTTTTTCATGGTTTTGCAGTCGCGGAACTACAACCTGTTTGAAAACTCCCGGCGAGAGAAGGGGTTTTTCCCGTGGGGCTTTCTCAAACCAGTGGGGATAACTGGTGGTAATGTATTTCCCGAAACTCCGGTTTGCCTCGTATTTCTGTGTTCGCAGCACCTCGCTCATCCCGGTGTCTCCGTGCTTTTCCAGCTCCAGCTCCCAGTAAACCAGTTGCCGGTAAATTTCCTTCCAGTCGTCAAAACCGGCAGCCACATTGATCAGGCGGCTGATCTTACCGAACTGCAACTGGTAACCTGAAGTGGTTTTTTCACTTACCAGTCGCTTCTGATCCATGTGTTTCTTGATGGTGAGCAGGATTTGTTTGGGATGAACGGGCTTGATGAGGTAGTCGGTAATGCGGGAGCCGATGGCCTCGTCCATGATTTCCTCCGCTTCGTTTTTGGTGATCATTACCACCGCAAGACCGGGGGAAATATCCTTAATGATTTCCAGGGTTTCCAATCCGCTGATCCCCGGCATATGTTCGTCGAGGAATACCAGGTCGAAAACAGAGGATTTTACCAGTTGAATGGCTTCGTTTCCGTTTGTGGCCGTTACCACCTCGTATCCTTTCTCTTTCAGGAAAAGCACATGGGCCCGCAACAGGTCTATTTCATCATCAACCCATAACAGCCGTATCTTCTTCATACCGGTACCACACTTTTTTCAAACAAAACGGAACAGTTCAGAGTCAATCCCGAAGATACTGCTTTTTATAGAAACTGAGGTAGATGGGGAATGATTTATGGGACATCAGGGCTGCATAATTGGCGGCCGAAATCATCAGGGGCTGGTCGGGAGGAAGGTTCGTGCCGTCCCATACGCCGGGGTTGTTCAGGATGTTTTCCAGGTATTCTTCACACACTTCCCGGTTCTGGAATTCTCTCACGGTGAATATTTTCAATTGATTGCCGAAGTCTTCCTCCATCGTTTCATAATTGGCATTGGTATAATATTCAATGTTGAAATTGATGATACGGAAGGTCAGGCGGCGGAGGTCTACCATGGCCGGATCGACCACCAGAAGCACATAATGGGGGCCTTCGGGGTGGTACCGGTAGATCTGTTCAGCCAGTTTTTCTTCCTCCTCCTGCCGGATATCGGGATTTTCTTCCCTGATCAGGTCAATGACCTGTCCGGCCAGTTGTGCTACCTCGTGAGTGGGGTAGTCTTCTATCAGGGCTGTCAGTTCGTTTTTCAATACCCGCACATTAGAAATTCTGCCTGTGGCAACAGCCCGCAAATACCTTAATTTCGGTGTCAGATCGTTGTTTTGGTTTTGTTCCAGTATGCTGTCGGTGCGGGTGATGACTTCTTCATACCGCCGGTTCCGGTACAGGGAGTATACCTCGCGGTATGCCTGCTCCAACTGATTCAGCCTTTCTCTTTGCCGCCTGAAATAATCGGGATCGGATACGATTCCTGCCATTTCGCTGTCGGGGAATTCAGATAACATTTTGCTTTTGTACCTGTTGGCCAGGGCGGTATTTCCGGCATCGGAATACATCTGATACAATGCGTAATATGTTTCCGGCCGGTGGGGGTGATCGGGGTATCGCCTGTTGAGTTCTTCGAATGATTCGATGGCCCGGGGATAATCATGAAAGAGTTCACGATAGGTTTGCCCCGCACCGTAGAGGGCTTCCATGAGCCGCTGGTGGGAAATTTGCATGAGCGAATCGGTCAGTGGCAGATCTTTCAGGTAATATTCCCGGCTTTTGTTGTCGGCGGTTTCGCCTGTGGGTATCGCTTCCAGGCCGGTGGCGGGGGTATTTGTGCCATCTTCGCTGAAAGATACCTGAGATTTGTTTGCCCGCCTCCAGTTGTCTTCCAGTTTCCTTTCTCCCCATTTTCTTTTGAATTCCATCTGTCCCAGACCAATGGTGGCCTGATTATAGAAATACCATTTTCCGCTTTCGGCATACTGGTCTCTGAAGCGTGCCTGGTTCTGGTAATACTGCATGGTATTGCGCTGAACCTCCAGTTCCTGTTGCCGCTGTTGTTGTTCTTCCTCCCGCACCTTTTGAATCAGTCTGTCAATAAACTGATTCCGTGTATTTACATCCAGAGAGGCCACATACTGCAGGCTGTCTTCCCGTTCCACCGTTTCAACATAGCCGATCAACCGGTTCAGATTTCCTGATTTACTGAAAATCTGCTGGTATCCGGGATAATCGGCATTGAGGAAAGTTACGGCGCTGTCATAGTATGTTTTGGCTTCCCGGTATTGTACCCTGGAAAAATAAATATCGGCAATAGCCAGGTATGAAATGCCTTTTTGTGTGGTATTAGACAGGCTGGTGCGGGCCGATTCGCGGAACAGTTCGATGGCTTCTTCCACGTTTCCTTCCCGGTATGATAGTCTTCCCAGGGCATAATAAATCTGGTCGCGGAATGCTTCGTTCTTTTCATCGCGCAGCATTTTGCTTAGTTCTTTCCTGATCTCTCGGCTGTCGCGGTTTTCAATATCAAATGTTCCGGCCAGATTGATCCTGGCATTGAAAGTCATTTCATAGGGAGGATTCATTTTGATCACCTGGCGGTACAGGGAAGAGGCTTTCGCCCGGTTGCCTGTTTTTTCGTATAGCTGGGCCAGGATAAAGGCATACCGGGTTTTATCTTTTTTCTTTCTTGCCAGGGAAAGGGCTTTTTCAAGGTAAGGGATAGCTGACGCATATCTTTCCTGTCGTATCTGAAAATCGGCTGAGGCTGCATGGAGTAACTTGTTCAGTTTTCGGGGAAGGTCGCGCCGTGCTTCAGCCAGGTTCAGGGCCCGTTCAGCTTCTCTCATATTGCCCAGTTCCATGTAGGTTCGTGCCAGCCAGATCCTGGCTTCGGTTTTGACCTCAGGATCGTCGTATTCTTCAATGATATGCCGGTAGGTTCTTTCCGCCAGGTAGAGGTCTTCCATGAAAAACTGGGATTTGCCCATCAGCAGGTAGGCATCGTCAATCCAATGGTTGTATTCGTTTTTTTCGTAAAAAGCCTGTTCTTTTACGCTGAGCTGCCGGTTCTTTTCTCTGGGCCTGGCGGTAATGGAATGCTGGGTGATGACCTTCGAGGCTTTCCGGATGGCCCTTTCCATTTCCGGGCTGATGGCCCCGGTGGCAACCCCCGCTGAAACCGGGAATACCGGCAACAAACGGGTATAATCGTCTTCCACGGCTTCTTCTGCTTTTTTCAGACCCCGCTTGAAGCTCTCATACCCGTTGAAATAGATATTGTATTTGGAGGTCAGGTTATGGTATGCCCGGGTCAGGCCGGTGTTGTTCTCTGTGGAACAGGCGGCGGCCGTGAGCAAAACCAGTCCCAGGAAAACTGGGCTGTATGCAGGTATTTTTTTCACCGTTACGGAAGTATTCTCAGCATAATAAAACTAAAAAAACGGGCACATATTTTGTTCACCCTGCATTTTTCCCTGATGGGAGGGAATGCCGCATAAAAAAAGGGCCGGACGACCCTTTTTTCAGATACAAGACAATGCATAACTCAGGTATTTACGGCAATTACTTCCTTTACCTCAGGAACATCCCGGATAAGAGCCTGTTCCACCCCGGCTTTCAGTGTTTGTATGCTGAAAGGACAGCCGTGGCAGGCCCCGGTAAGTTCCACTTTTACCACCAGGTCGTCGGTAATGTCAATCAGCCTGATATCTCCGCCGTCGGCCTGGAGATAAGGCCGTACCTTTTCCAGAGAATTTCTGATCCTTTCCTCAAATTTTTGTTTTTCTTCCGCTTTCATGAGTCATGTGTTGAGATGATGCATTTGATTGATACTATTTGTTTACCATAACCCGCCGGGTAGGAGGCAGGTTTTTGTTCCTTTCTTCCACGGCAAGGATGACTTCCCGGGCCAGTTCAGTAAATGCTTTTCCTTCGGGAGAATCGGGGATGAGAGCCGAGGGGATGCCCTTGTCGCCGCCTTCCCGGATAGCCTGGACAATGGGGATCTGTCCCAGCAGCCGCACATGCATCTTCTTTGCCAGTTCTTTGCAGCCGTCTTTACCAAAGATGTAATACCGGTTTTCAGGCAGTTCTGCCGGAGTAAACCAGGCCATATTTTCCACCAGCCCCAGCACAGGCACGTTGATCTTTTCGTTTCTGAACATACTGATCCCTTTTACGGCATCTGCCAGTGCCACATCCTGTGGAGTGCTGACGATAATAGCGCCGGTGACATCCACTTCCTGTACCAGGGTCAGATGGATGTCGCTGGTTCCTGGAGGCAGGTCTACCAGCAGGTAGTCCAGGGCGCCCCAGTCTCCCTGTTGGAAAATCTGTTTCAGGAAATTGGAAGCCATGGGCCCTCTCCAAACGGTGGCATCTTCAGGCCTGATGAAGAACCCGATAGACAGAATTTTTACCCCGTATTGATCCACCGGAACAATCAGGTCTTTTCCTTCCACCTGTTGAGCTACCGGACGGGCATCCAGCAGGTCGAACATTTTGGGAATGGAAGGACCGAATATATCGGCATCCACCAGTCCCACACGGGCTCCTGTATTTGCCAGCGCCACGGCCAGGTTGGTGGCCACGGTCGATTTACCTACTCCTCCCTTACCCGAGGCAACGGCAAGAATGTTTTTTACATCTTTCAGGGAATCGAACTCACCCAGCTCCATTTTCCGGACAGGCTCTTCCACTTCAATGGCAAACCGGAGTTTTTTTCCGAATTGCTGTTCCAGGGCCTGGAAACAGGTCCTGCGAATGGACTGGATCAACGGATCACGCATTTTTTTGGAAACCAGTGTAAACACGGCATGATCCTGTTCAATGCGGATGTTTTTCACCATGCCCATGGAAACGATGTCTTCGTTATTTTCCGGGTGCTTTACCTGTTTCAGTACGTCAACAATTTGTTCTTCAGTGATATTCATTGTTTATATTTTTTAAACAGACTAAATAAAGTCACAAAATTACAAAAAAGAAGAGGAAAAAAACCGATCAGGGGCGAAGTTCTCTTACGGGATCCCAGAAAATTTCCTGAAAACGGACCACACCATTGTTCTCCACCCTGATCCCTTCACTTTCCAGCAACTGCTGCATCGTATTCCGGCCCATGAAATGATGCTTGCCGGTAAGCAGTCCGTTGCGGTTCACCACCCGGTGGGCGGGAATCGTTTCATCCACGGTGTGGCATTTGTTCAGGGCCCATCCCACCATGCGGGCCGACCGGCCGGAACCCAGGTAGCGTGCAATGGCTCCGTACGAAGTTACCCTCCCGGGAGGGATCAGACGGGTTACCTCATACACTTTTTCAAAGAAACTGTTATTCTCTGTCATCGGGCAGTTCAATGATTTCTTTATCTGCATCGAGGCTGAACTTCAGATAATGGATGGGAAGTCCCTTTTCCAGGAACCGGGTTTCATAAAAGGTACGGATCGACAGGATATCATCGGCCAGTCCCGATCCGTACAGATCGTCGGTAGCCAGCAGGGGTTCCAGGCGGTTGTGTTTCAGAAGCTCCAGGGTATAGGTGTAAAGTGGCCGGCTGTCGGTTTTCAGGTGGATGATCGCTCCGGGCCTGACCATCCGGCGGTAGGCATTCAGAAAACGGGGAGTGGTAAGCCGCTTTTTGTTTCTCCGGCGTTTGAGCTGGGGATCGGGGAAGGTGAGCCATATTTCCGAAACCTCTCCGGGAGCGAAAAAAGACGTTATGAACTCGATCCGCGTTCGAAGGAATCCCACATTGGACATACCTGCTTCCAGTGCATTTTTGGCGCCTTTCCACATACGGGCTCCCTTGATATCCACCCCCAGGAAATTTTTATCCGGATATTTTTTTGCAAGCCCCACGGTATACTCCCCTTTACCGCAGCCCAGTTCCAGTACCAGTGGCTGAGAAACGGGAAAAAAACGGGTATTCCACTTTCCCTTCAGGGAGTGGTCGCGTTGGAATACTTCTTCAAAAGGAGGCTGTACCACATGCGGGAAGCGCCCCATCTCCTCGAATTTCTGTAACTTTCCTTTTCCCACGGGCGGAGATTAGGGTTCTACTTTCTCTATCCTGAGTCCGATATCGGTGATATGTTTGAGAATATCGCGTCGCATGGCCTGTTTGATCTCAAACCGGTACATACCGGGGTAGGGAAACTTCACGCCGATTTTGTAAGGCACCTGTACAAAGTGCAAATCACCCAGGCCGCTCCCGTACCATTTGCCGTTTTCATCGGCCAGCATGCATTCCAGTGTGTCTGTCACAAAATTTCCGCTGGGGGCAGTAGTGGTAATGAACAGGTAAAGATTCCGGTTTTCGTATTTTCCGGAGTTCCTGATATTGATAAATACGTGGTGCACCGAGGCAGTGTCATCTATGGGAACATGGAATGTGACGGGCTGTTCTTTGGACCATTCTGCCGAAGGCAGGCGGGTGTTCTTTTCATACACCCGGTCCGGATCACAGGCGGTTGTTATCCATAATCCGGCTATAATGATCCACCCGACGGTTTTTCCCCTCATACCCATCATGAATTTCGTTTTTCTTTCCGGTTGGGACGGTTTTTTTTCTTTTTCCTGCTCCCACCTTTCTTTTTCCGGTTCTTTGAGAACCTTTCAAGGTCGTCGTTGTGTAGGTCATTACCTGCCTGGCCTGAAGTGACCTCCATACTGACCACCTCTTCCATGATTTTTTTTACGAGAATTCCTTTCCGGTTCATGGCAATGATCTCGTTTACCCGGTCTACCGGAAGGCATACCTGCCTGCCGGCCGATTCTTTTTCGGTGGAATACCACATCATACGACTGAACACATCGGTTTTCTGGTGATACAGAGAACCTTCCTCCGTTTCCAGTACGATCGATCCGTCGGGGAAATCACGTGTGGCGTCGAGATAGCATTCCAGCTCGTAATTCAGGCAGCATTTCAGCTTACCGCATTGCCCCGCCAGTTTCTGGGGATTCAGCGATAGTTCCTGCTGGCGGGCAGCTCCCGTGGTAACCGACACGAAATTCGCTATCCAGGTAGAACAACAAAGTTCCCGTCCGCACGGACCGATCCCTCCGATACGCCCGGCTTCCTGCCGTACTCCGATCTGGCGCATCTCGATCCGGATATGGAACTCTTCCGCCAGTACCTTGATGAGCTCCCTGAAATCGACCCGTTCGTCGGCAATGTAATAGAAAATGGCCTTGGTTTTGTCTCCCTGGTATTCCACATCCCCTATCTTCATGTCCAGATTCAGGTCGGCGGCTATTTTTCGGGCCTTGATCATGGTGCTGTGCTCCAGCCTGATGGCTTCTTTCCATTTCTGAAGATCGGCTTCGTTGGCTCTCCGGTAGATCTTTTTCATGTTTTCATCTTCCGGATCCACCCGGTATTTTTTCACCTGCAGGGCGACCAGTTCCCCAACAAGGGAAACAATCCCGATATCATGACCGGGTGATGCCTCCACCGCTACAATATCACCCTTTTTGAGCCTGAGCTGGTGTACATTCCGGTAAAATCCTTTCCGGGTATTTTTGAACTTGACTTCCACAATGTCGAAATTCCTGGCGGTATCGGGGATATCCTGCAGCCAGTTGTATGTGTTCAGGTTTGAACAACTGTCAAGACTAACCGGAGAGACCTCCCCGGTTTGTTCAAGGGTTTTGTCCTGCATGCAACGTTCACATATCCTTCCATTGATGATCACCGGTTCCTTCATGTTTTTCCGTTTTCAGGCTTTCCTGCAGGGAACAAAGTTAATCAATTCTCACGGTAGATCAATTCTGACAGCTTCAGGCAAAGGTCAAGAAACACGATCCGAGCGTAAGCATTGGCTTCTATATGCCCGATGGCTTCATTGAATTCCCGGGTGATGGCTTCGATATTTCCGGCATGTATGAAACGGGAAAACTTTTGTGAGAATTCCTCTTCCTCTTTGTTCATGAATACCATCTCCTGTTTTTTATCTGGCATCAGTCCCAGGAACAGGTTTTCACGGATCATTCGCAGGCCATATTCCAGGAACTCTTTCTGCTTTTCCCGTCCTAAAGCGAATATTTCATCCACCCATGAGAGAAGTTGCGGCATACTTTTGTGGTAAAGGATGGATAACCGCATCAGCGATATGAACTGCCTGAGGTGTTCCTGGTTTTCTTCTTTCAGCCTGACCATTTTCATGGCCCGGTACACATCCCCTCTGGCCAGCCTTACCACCTCATCCAGCTCCTTTCCGGACAGGGCGTACCTGGCTGATACGAATTCTTTCAGAGAGTCATGGTCTACCGCCGGGAGTGTAAATATCTGGGTGCGGCTGGTTACGGTGGTCAGCATCGATTCCGGATTTTCGGCTACCAGGATGAATACGGTCTTTTCGGGAGGTTCCTCCAGGATTTTCAATATTTTATTGGCCGCCTGCTGGTTCATTTTTTCGGGATACCAGATGATCATCACTTTGTATTCAGATTCATAGGCCTTCAAACTGAGTTTTCTGATGATCTGACCTGCTTCAGCGGTGGTGATAATCCCCTGCTGGTTATCAAAGCCCAGTTGCTCATACCATTGGTTCAGGGTGCAATACGGCTCACCCAGGAACAATTCCCTCCACAGATGAAGGGCATCATCGCTTACCGGGTCTTTTATTTCATTCTTTTTATCATCATCTTTTTTTTGCAGCTTTTTTGTTTTGTTTATAGGAAAAACAAAGTGCAGGTCGGGGTGAATGAGCTTTGCGTATTTAAGGCAGGATGGGCAGTTTCCGCAGGAATCTTCTTCCCCGCGGTTATTGCAGGAAATATACTGAGCCAGTGCTACCGCCAGAGGCAAACCCCCATAACCCGGCTGACCCGCCAGCATGAGGGCGTGGGGAAGACGGTTTTCCCCGATCATCCGGATAAAACGGTTTTTTAGCTCTTTCTGCCCTGTTACGTCGCTGAATTTCATTCGTATAACTTTTGCTTGCCGGCCGGAAAAGAAACCTCACGGCAGGCGCTGAGATTTCTTTTACCGATAAATTGCCAATCCCCAAATATCTTAATATTTTTGTCTACCTGAAAATCGGAAATGCATTTATTTTAAGATATTCACAAATCCTGATAACCATGAAGAACATTGACAATTATCCGTTCAAGGGCAAAAAAGTGATCATGCGTGTGGATTTTAACGTTCCACTGAACAGCCAGTTTGAGGTAACCGATGATACGAGGATCAGGGCTGCCCGCCAAACGATTCTGAAGGTGCTGGAAGAAGGCGGTTCTGTGATCCTGATGTCTCACCTGGGCCGCCCTAACGGAAAACCACAGGAAAAATTTTCCCTGAAGCATGTGGTTCCTGCTGTAGAAAAGGTGCTGGGGAAAAAGGTGATCTTTGCTGATGATTGTGTGGGAGAAAAAACTGCCGATATGGCCGCTGCTTTGAAACCTGGCGAAGTCATGCTGCTCGAAAACCTGCGTTTCTACGAGGAGGAGGAAGGGAAACCCTATCACCTGGGGAAAGATGCCACCGAAGAAGAAAAGAAGGTGGCAAAGGGACAGGTTAAGGAAAAGCAGAAGGAATTTGTAAAAAAACTGGCATCCTACGCCGATTGCTATGTGAATGATGCTTTCGGAACAGCACACCGCGCCCATGCTTCCACAGCCCTTATTGCCGGGCATTTCCCCGAAGACAGCATGTTCGGATACCTCATCCGCAATGAGCTGGATGCCATGGACAAAGTGCTGCACCATCCCGAAAAACCGATGACGGCCATCATGGGTGGGGCCAAGGTTTCGGATAAAATCATGGTGATCGAAAACCTGCTTGAACGGGTAAACAACCTGATCATTGGAGGAGGCATGACCTATACATTCATCAGAGCCCGCGGAGGGAAAACGGGAAATTCGCTGGTGGAGGAAGATAAGCTCGACCTGGCTGTCCAGGTGATGGAAAAAGCAAAACAAAAAGGGGTGAACCTGTTGCTGCCGGTGGACAATGTGGTTGCCGATAAATTCGACAATGATGCCCACCGCAAAGTGTGTCCCGTGGATCAGGTGGAAGAGGGGTGGATGGGACTGGATATTGGTGAGGAAACCATCCGGATGTTCAGCGAAGTGATCATGAAATCGAAAACCATTCTGTGGAACGGACCCATGGGCGTGTTTGAAATGAGCAATTTCCGCAATGGTACGGTGGAAATAGCCAGAGCCATTGCCGCCGCCACGGAAAAAGGGGCTTTCAGCCTGGTGGGGGGTGGCGACTCGGTGGCTGCCGTAACCCAGTTCGGCCTGGCCGATAAAGTGAGTTATGTATCCACCGGCGGCGGTGCTATGCTGGAATACATTGAAGGGAAAGAGCTTCCCGGGATCAAAGCCATCAGGGGGTAAATCATTCTGATGCCCGCTGTGTGTGGATTGCTCTGAAAATATAAAAGCCGGAAAGGAGTAACGGGTTCTTTTCCGGCTTTTAAACCATCAGGACCGATTTTTGTTGTAACTTTGAAAAAGGTGAGACGTTTCGGTGTTAAAATCGTCGTGCTATGAAAAGGTTACCGGTTTTCCTGTGGATCATTGGGCTGATGGTTGCCTCATGCAGTAAGAAGGACGGGCCCGTTCCCGTTTCGGGAACGGTTACCCTCGATTCCCGCATGTACTTCAACAGCGAAACACAGAACTACTACATGTACGGATTCGATTTCGACCTGGCAAAAAAGGTGAAATACGAACGATTGGTCAGCGGGGCCGGGACCGACCTGGTATTGTCGGCCCTGCCCGGGGTGGGTGAGGGCCCGGATGGGGGTTATTTTACCAGCCCGCATAACGAAGAAGCCTTTTACCTGGCCGGTTCTTTCGATAATCCTGAAGACGCCGGGGATTTCTATCACAGCCTGCAGAGTTTTGCCCTGCCCGTATTTGACGAGTGGGCCAATCCGGTCCTTCCCGGTCAGGTGTGGATTATGCAAACAAAGGAAATGACTTATGCCAAATTGTGGATCCGTTCGGTGGAGGTGGCGGGGCCTTCGGGCGATGAATATGTGGAATGCACCTTCGAATGGACGTATCAGCCCGACGGATCCATGTTTTTTCCCGAATGAAGCAACCGTTTCCCACCGGCGATATCATCAGGAACCATACTGACCGGGAATTTGAAGAAATGGCCCTGGAAATGTTCAGGTTCCAGGCCAAAAATAATGAAGTATACCGCGAATACCTCCGGTATATCGGCATCGCTACAGGGTCTATTGAAAGGCTTTCGGATATTCCTTTTCTCCCGGCCCGCTTGTTCAAAACACGGCGCGTAATATGCGGTCACGGGAAACCCGGGGCGGTTTTTACCAGCAGCACCACCACAGGAGCCGTTCCTTCAAGGCATGAGGTTTGCGATCTGTCTGTTTACCGCCGCTCGCTAATCAGTGCGTTCGAAAGGATATACGGTCCGGTGGAAGACTGGTGCGTGCTGGCCCTTCTGCCGTCGTACCTGGAAAGAAAAGGTTCTTCCCTGGTTTTTATGGTCCGGGAATGGATTGAACGAAGCCGGCATCCGCAAAGCGGATTTTTTTCCGGTGTTACGGATAAGCTGACGGAGGTATTGATCCGGCAACAAAAATCAGGTGAAAAAACCCTGCTGCTGGGCGTGAGTTTTGCTTTGCTTGACCTGGCCGAAAAAGGGCCTTTTGGATTTTCGCGGATAACCGTGATGGAAACCGGAGGCATGAAAGGCCGGCGAAGGGAAATGACCCGCCAGGAACTGCACGGGATGCTGAAAAAGCGACTGGGAATCGAAACCGTACATTCCGAATACGGAATGACCGAACTCCTTTCCCAGGCCTATTCCACCGGGAACGGCCTGTTTTATCCCCCTCCCTGGATGGAGATCTTCATAAGAGACCGGTATGATCCCTTTGCACAGGTTCCCGACGGCACCACCGGAGGGATCAATGTAATCGACCTGGCCAATGTGTACTCGTGTGCCTTTGTCGAAACAGAAGACCTGGGCAGGCGTTTGCCCGGCGGGGGCTTTGAGGTGCTTGGCCGGTACGACCAGAGCGAGATCAGGGGCTGCAACCTGATGGTGGGTTAAACCTGGCCCCGTTTCTCCGGGTAAATCAGCGATTATTTACCGGTTTCCCATTTTTTCGTGATATTTTCCGGAACTGCATCCCGGTGCACCATGATGGCAATGGTTTTCAGTTTTACATAAGGAGCAGACATGCGCAGAAAGCCTCCGTCCTCGTTGCTGTCAGTTCCCCATGAATTTTTGGTGATGTAATAGCGATTGCCCTCCCGGTCTTCGGAAATGCCCACAATGTGCATCAGGTGGTCGTCGGTGGTGAGAAAATTGTTGAAGGTTTCCTGCCGCATTTCCTGGGTGACCGTCTTTTCCGGAGAAGGGGATTTGAATATTTTTTCCCGTTCTTCGTCCGACATCTCATCCCATTCCTTTTCGGGAAGTATGGCCACTCCGTTTTTGTGCGACATCCCCTGCTCGCTCACATCGCCGTCCCAGGCCACCGTATAACCGTTCATCAGAGCATGATCAATCACTTCCATCAACTCTTCCACAGGCAGGTTGTAATACAGGTCGCCCGACCAGTTATCGGGTACTTCCAGGTTGATCTTTTCATAGAAAGGATGATGGGTGTAGGAAGTGATCTCCACGTATTGGTCCGGATCGAACCCGGTGGATTCCAAATAACTTTTCGGGGTGAAGGTTTTTCCTTCCACCTGGAATGCCGACGGTTCTTCTCCCAGGTAGGTTTCAACCACTTTTCTGAAAGCTTCAGGCCATACCGGGCTCAGAGGGCGGATGCGTCCTCCTGTCAGTCCGTCAAGGAATCCCCTTAGCACAGCCGACAGTTCCCCGTGATTGTGGGTGTCGGATCCGTAGTTTTTCCCCGGATAAACGGTTTCGGGAACAAATCCGTGTTCTTTTACAACCTTTATCACATCGTGTGCCTGGCCTCCCTGGCTGAAATTCGCCATTCCGTGATAGCGTATGTACAAATCAGCTTTGTTGAGGTATGCGTGTTTAACGAAATACATTTCCGACAGGTCTGTCTCGGTCAGTCCCATCCTCATCAGTTCTGACTCGATAAATGAGGTGGTGGCGAAAGCCCAGCAGGTACCAGTTCTTTGCTGATTTTTTACTGCACTGACAGGTAATCTGACCACATCGGTGAACCTGTATCCGTCTTCTTTCTTTTCCTCTCTTTTTTTCTGGGCGGTGAGAGTGCCGGGAATCAGAAACAGGGAAATAAATAACAGGCCTATGATTCTTGTTCTCATTTTTAAAATGTTTTTATTGGTTAATATCGAATTGGTTAAATGTGTGTTACTCCTCCGGAAACGATGAATTTCATGGCCTCAGCCGAAGGCAGGTCGAGTGGGGTGACTTCCCCGGAAGGGACCAGAAAAAGTTCCCCCGAAAAGTTATAGGAATGAGGGAAATACACGGCCACAAGTTCGGTTTTCCCCAGGCGCGAAAGATCTTTCTGTGTGAGAAATCCCAGTTTGTGCAGATTGGAAATGTTGTTCACGCGTACCAGTACCGGATATGTGAACTTTTTATCCTTGCCTACAAAAGCCGATAAAAGATCCTGAATGGACGAATAGATTACCTTTAAGAGGGGGAATTGCTTCAGAATGCGTGTCATCAGCTTTTTGACGGGCCGGAACAGGATTGACTGGGTGATGAACCCCAGCAGGGTGATCAGCAGAAAAATGGTGACCAGTCCCAGGCCGGGAATTCTGACCATCAGGAAGCTGTAAATCCATTCGCTGAGTAAACCGTCAATAAACTTAAAAACCACATACACCACGTATGCGGTTACTCCCAGGGGGGCAACTACCAGAAGCCCCTGAAGGAAATACCTGCCGATTCGTTTCATAGCGATATTATTTATTCCATAAATCTTTTTGCCTGTACAAAGGTAAACTTTTCACCACTTCATCCCACGAATGGTCAATCCATTCCCGGATGAGGCCTGCAGGTATGGAACCGTCAAGCATCACGGTGTTCCAGTACTTCTTGTTCATATGGTATCCGGGCAACACCTCCGGATACTGTTCCCGCAGGATGACAGCTTTTTCGGGATCGCATTTGAGATTGACCGAGTGAGGGTTTTCCAGATTCAGCAGGGCGAACATTTTTCCTCCCACCTTGAATACCAGGGTAGACTCATCGAAGGGGAATCCTTCCGTAACACCTTTTTTTCCAAGGCAGTATTCTCTGATCTCTTCCAGGTTCATGACAGGATATCGGGATAAATAGCGTCTTCAATATGATCTATCTCATTGCGGTCGGGGTAGCATATTACCGATATCACATCGAAACGGGCTTTCAGGTCGATACCCGTTTTTTCTATGTAAGCATGGGCGGCTTGCACCAGGAGGTGCTGTTTGCGGCGAGTGATCGATTCGAAAGGAAGTTCCGGGGAGTCGGAACGTCGGGTTTTTACCTCCACGAACACCAGGCGGTCGCCTTTTATGGCCACAATGTCGATTTCACGGTGCCTGTCGTGCCAGTTCCTTTCCAGAATACGGTACCCTTTGCTGCAGAGGTGGGATGCAGCCAGTTCTTCACCGTACCTGCCTGCCTCGGTGGGTTTTTTCATTTCGTGGTTGCCTGTTCCGGCCATTTGTGTTCAGCATTATTTTCTGTCAGCCCATTCCAGCTGTTATCCGTGTGACACTTCCCGGTGAGGCGGCATAAACCGCAGCCGGCAGCCGGTTTGCGCCACTTCCATTTCCACGGTCCTTCCCAGAATAAGAGCCAGGTTGGGCCTGCAGTGGCCTGCCGGGAATCCGAAGGATACCGGATACCCGGAGCCTTCTGTATATCCGGCCACAATATTTTCCGCATTTTTCCCGAAAGGTGTCTCATTGTCGTGCATTCGGTCGAACCCGCCTGCGATCAGCCCCTTCAGGGAATCAAGCCGGTTTCCCAGCCACAGGTTGTTCATCATACGGTCTATATGATACAGGTATTCATCCACATCTTCCAGGAACAGAATGCGGTGACCGGTCAGGAGATCGTACGAAGTTCCCCGCAGGCTGTACAGTACCGACAGGTTTCCCCCGCAGAGTATGCCGCGGCAAGTACCTATACGGTTCAGGGGATGAGGTTCCCAGCGGTATTCTACGGGTTCGCCGAAAAGGACCTTCCGCAGGCTTTCCACTCCTTCAGGATCGGCATGCTTCCCACCGAAATGCAGGGCCATGGAAGCATGGATGCTTTCCACATGCAGGTTGGTTTGCAGGTGACTGTGCAGTGCGGTAATATCGCTGAAACCGGCCAGCCATTTGGGCGAACGCATGAAAGAGGAAAAATCGAGATAGCGGAGCAATCGTGTCGTACCGTATCCCCCGCGCGCGAAGAGGATCAGCCGGATATCGGGGTTATCAAGCATATCCTGCAGATCGGCCAGCCTTTCGCGGTCGGTTCCGGCAAACTGTCCGTGCCCGGCATAAAGGTGGCTGCCTGCAACAGGTTCCAGCCCCCAATGCTGCAGGGTTTCCATACACGCGTACATTTCTTCGGGTGCCACTTTTCGGGCCGGGGCCATTACCCCTGCTTTCATTCCGGGCTGCAAGTATTCAGGGCTTATCATTCGTGAAACATGAAAATACTTGTATCTTTGCCAGCATCTAAAAATAACCATTCTTACAGGAACTATCCAACTCTGTGTCATGAAAAAATTCGAACGGCACCTGATTACTTCCGCCCTTCCCTACGCCAACGGTCCCATTCATATCGGCCACCTGGCCGGTGTGTATGTTCCTTCAGATATTTACACCCGGTATCTGCGGCAGAAAGGGGAGGATGTGATTTCCATCTGCGGATCGGACGAGCATGGTGTTCCCATCACACTGAAAGCCCGGCAGGAAGGGGTGAGCCCGCAGGAAATTGTAGACCGGTACCATGCCCTCAATAAGAAATCGTTTGAAAGGCTGGGCATTGCCTTTGACATGTATGCCCGTACCTCTTCGCCGGTACATTATGAAACGGCCTCGCAATTTTTCAGAACATTGTACGATAAGGGGGAGTTTATTGAAAAAACCACAGAGCAGTACTACGATGAGGAGGCCGGTCAGTTCCTGGCCGACCGGTATATTACGGGTACCTGTCCGCACTGCGGGCATGATCATGCTTACGGTGATCAATGTGAACGGTGCGGCACCTCGCTGAGCCCCACCGACCTGATCAGTCCCCGATCGGCAATCAGCGGCAGCAAGCCTGTATTGAAGGAAACCCGCCACTGGTATCTGCCTCTTGATCAACATGAGCCCTTTCTTAGAAAATGGATACTGGAAGACCATAAGGAGTGGAAATCCAATGTATACGGACAGTGCAAATCGTGGCTCGACCAGGGCCTGCAACCCCGGGCAGTAAGCCGCGACCTCGACTGGGGAGTGCCGGTTCCGGTGGAAGGGGCACAGGGGAAAGTCCTGTACGTATGGTTCGATGCACCCATCGGGTACATTTCCGCCACCCGGGAACTGACCCCCGAATGGGAAAAATACTGGAAAGACCCGGCCACCCGGATGGTCCATTTCATCGGGAAAGACAATATCGTGTTCCACTGCATCATATTTCCCGTTATGCTCCGCGCCGAGGGAAGCTATATTCTGCCCGACAATGTGCCGGCCAATGAATTTCTGAACCTGGAAGGCGACAAGATTTCCACGTCCAGGAACTGGGCCGTGTGGTTGCATGAGTACCTGGAGGAATTTCCCGGGAAGGAGGATGTGTTAAGGTATGTGTTGTGTGCCAATGCGCCAGAAACCAAAGACAATGATTTTACCTGGAAAGATTTCCAGTCGAGGAACAATAACGAACTGGTTGCCGTTCTTGGAAATTTTGTGCACCGGGCGCTGATACTGACGCACAAATATTTCGAAGGAAAAGTGCCGGAAAGAAAGGAACTGACCGGTTTCGACCGGGAAGTGCTGAAAGAGATGGGTTTGATCAGGCAACGTGTAGAGAAAAGCCTGGACCAGTTCCGTTTCCGGGAAGCCCTGAACGAGGCCATGGGAATGGCCAGGCTGGGAAACAAATACCTGGCCGACACCGAACCCTGGAAAGTGTTCAAAACCGATCCCGAACGGGTGCAGACCATCCTGAACATCTCATTGCAGATTACGGCCGGCCTGTCCATTCTGCTTGCCCCGTTCATCCCTTTTACCATGAAAAGGCTGCAGGATTTTCTCAACCTCGAAAAATCTTCGTGGGACCTGGCCGGAAGCGACCATCTTCTGCCGGCGGGTCATCCGGTCAAAACACCTGCGCTGCTGTTTGAAAAAATAGAGGATGCCGTGATTGAAAAACAGGTGAGCAAGCTGGTGGCCACCCGCCAGGCCAACGACGGTGGGAAAGCCTCTGCCGTTCCGCCGGTGAGGGAAACCATATCTTACGAAGATTTCATGAAGATGGATATCCGAACGGCCACCGTGGTGGAGGCAGTGAGGGTGCCTAAAACCAAAAAGCTGCTGAAGCTTACCCTGGATACGGGAGTTGACCGCCGTACGGTGGTGTCGGGCATTGCCGGGATTTTCGATCCGGCCAGGCTGGTAGGCAGGAAGGTGTGTGTATTGGCCAATCTGGCCCCGCGCCGGATCAAAGGGATCGAGTCGAAAGGCATGATCCTGATGGCCGAGGATACGGAATCGCACCTTTATATGATCTCCCCTCCCGATGACACTCCTAACGGATCGGAGGTAAAATAGCTTTCCCTATGGCGGATTCTGTTATCAGGGGAATGGCAGATAACTCCGTCCTCAAATTCGCAAGTCTTTTTGAGAAAACAATCAGTATATCGTTATTCAATCAATTACTGAAAAAAACCATCACCTGTCAGGTGAAATAAAATTCGTACTTGTCACTTTATCTTTGATACATTCATGCCACCAGCCCCTCAGGCAAAAAAATCCTCCGGCTGCTGATGCTTTTATGGAAAAACGACGGCGGAGGAAAGCCTGCCGCGATCCAAACCCGTCCCTGACAGCGCTTTGCCTGTCAGGGACTCAGACAGGATCGCTGCACAGGCCATGGCGCATTTTCCCCTGCCTTGTTTTTCTCATAAAACCCTCAGAGGCCAATCCTTTTTAATTCATCCGGAAGGAAGAAGCTGTTTAGAAAAAAATTCTTAACTGCAAAGGGAATTAGGTACGTACGAAAGATGCTGAGTATATATTACTGAATACCTGTTTATTGTGTCCTTTGTGACTCCCTTAGGGTCCTTCGTGGTTAAAGTATTCCTGACTTTTTAGAAATCCCCTGTTCGGATATATTTTTTTGATATTGAATAGACTTGCGAATTTTGGGACGTAAAATACTACGTTGGGAACTACGTTGCTAACTACGTTGCAAACTACGTAGATAATAACCGTCTCTGATGAAAGGTCTTATGTTTCAGATACCGTATAATATGCATTGATGTGGTGCAGGTTACTTGATGAAATAGAAGTTTCCTTCCAGAGAAGTCGATTCCCAGGGTATTTGCCGGCTGTTTGATTTTGTACGCACTTCGGAACGGACATGCTGGAACACCTCCATGACGGTCAATCCTTCCTCGTTCAGATACTTTAGAAGTGACGAGGTATACAGTCCGTTTTCGCCCATTCCGTCTGATGCGGTACTTCCAGGGGCAGTCGCATAGGCAATGAGTGATCCGGAAGGTGCATTCATAAAGGCCAGCCCCTGCCCCTTTGCTTTTCTTGTCCAGCTCCTTTCAAAAGGATTATCCCGGCAGGCATCCAGAATAACAATATTTACATTGGTTCCCGAGTCTTCCATCCGGCTGAGGAGCCTTCCCACCTCAACGCATTTATATTCCACGTCGGTTTCATTTTCCAGCGAAGCATCCACCGGGATCAGGTAGTTGTACCCTTTTACCTGAATGCCGTGTCCCGCATAAAAAAACAAACCCGTGTTATATTGCCTGAGCCTTTTCCCGAATTCATCAATAGCCTGCTTCATGGTATTCTGATCGACATTGAAATAAACCATGGTTTCAAATCCCAGCATTCTGAGGGTTTCGGCCATGGCCCTGGCATCGTTTTCCGGGTTGGAGAGATAGCCGCCACGGACATATTCCGCATTACCGATAACCAGAGCAAGCCGCCGGTCCTCCGGGATGTAGATATCATACTGGGCAACGTCCACTTCCTGAACATCGATTTCGGTTCTTGGGACGATGTCGTTCAACGTTGCTCCCGCCATGACAGGATCAGAAACGTAATAATCTTCGGCAAAATGTAAGAACAGAGGATTGTCGAAGATTGGGTCGATGACCAGTTTCCCCGACGGATCGACGCATCCGTATTTTCCTTTTTCTTCCACACAACCATATCCATGTGAAAAAACAAAGGCATCATCATATTCCGGTTTTATTATTACCTCCCCGTGGCTGTTAATGTATCCCCACCGGCCGTTGATCTTTACCGGGGAAAGTCCTTCTGAAAAGGATTTGACATTTTCATAAACGGGTGAAATGATCCAGTCCCCCTCGGCATTGATAAATCCCCACATACCATTCTTGTTCTTTTTGAAGAGGGTGTCTTCCCTTTCAGAACCGGTGTAATCCAGAGGTTCATCGTGCAATTCTTTCCCCAGCCGGTTGACATAGAACCATCGTCCTCCTTTCTTTACTTTGGCAAGACCGTTACGGAACGGCCACACCTGATCATACACAGGAAGGATTTCCCATTCGTGGTTTTTATTGATAAATCCGTATTTTCCTTTCATCCTGAATGCTGCCAGGCCTTCATGAAAAATGACCATTTCCCCCGGTGATTCGTAGATAACTTCTCCCTTTCGGTTAATATAATACTGATTCCCTCCGCTGGTAGCCACCGCCACATGTTGTTTATGGAACGGTGCTGCATGATCAAAGGCAGGAGGGATGATGTATTCTCCCTGGTTGTTGATATACCCCCATTTGTCACCTGATTTTACCGCTGCCAGCCCGTGAGAAAAACCAGTGACTTCATCAAAAACCGGTTTTATTTTCCATCTGCCTGTTTCATCAATGAAGCCCCACTTCCCTTTCTGGGAAGCTGTGGAAAGCCAGTTTTGTGAAAACAATGGGGCACATGCCATAGGAAAAGACAGGAAAAGGATCAGAATTGCGTGTCGCAGTCGTTGATGAACGAAAAGAAATGATTTACCCTGTAGGATCATCAATATAGATTTTTTGGATATGAATGCTTTAAAATACAAAATTGTCATGCCAATACAAATTGTTATAGAATGAAAAAACGATCAATTGCACACAGATCATTCAGCTGCTGTTTTTTGCCAGCGATCCTTTGATGGACAATAAATTTTCAGATTCTCAATATTTTACTATATTTGAGTGTGGTCTGAAAAATGCGTTTTATGGTTCTTCATAAAGAGGCCTGGCTTCTGATCCTTTTCCTGTTTGTTTTACCTGCCCCTCTGCATTCACAGGAAAAACACCCCCGCGTAATGAATGTGCACCATTATTTCAAGCCTGGAGAAAATGAGGTGGTTATTGTATATGATCTCATCAACACTTCCCCGCTGGAAAGGTATGAGATCGAGCTATTGTTTATTGATGGGATGAATAAAAAAACCAGGCCTTTAACAGTATTCGGCGATGTGGGGGAGGATATTCAGGGAGGAGAAAATAAGCGTATTACATGGCATATCTTTGACGATGTGGAGGCTCTGTCAAATAGCGCCCGACCGGTCATTCGTATCGTTTCAGTAAATAAAGCCCCGGTGGACCCTACCCTGGCCATTATTATGGATCAGATGCAACAGAGTGGTAAGAGCGACTCTCAGTTTCAAATGAAACGTGAAGGGGCTTTGATCGCGGGTGTGGGATGTGGCGTGGGTGCCGTTGCCTGTTATCTCAAAGCCAATGAATATATGAAGGAGAAAAATCTGGCCGAGAGCCTGGAAGATTATAACAGGGCAGGGGAAAATGCCGATAAATTCTATACCATAAGTTATGTTTTAGGCGGAATTTCGGCAGCAACTATTGGATATTCGGTGTATCAGTACATACGGCGGGGAAAAGCGAAAAGAGAAACATCCTTCTCTCTTGTGCCGGGTATTCATCATGAATTCACGTTTTCCATTAAGACAAACTTCTGAATGACGACTACATTCTTATACATGCAAATGGATTGTCAACACATAAATGCTTAGAAATCATGAAAATTAACTATGTTTTTCTTTTCCTCTTCATGCTTCCCCTTGCCTTGTCCTGCCAGAAAGATGATTCCGAAGAATTTAAGGTTGCCGAACCGGTTAATTATTATTTACGACACGAAGGAGAACTGAGCCAGACCCCCGGATCTTCCGGAGAATGGATATATATTACCCAGTATATCTATCCCGGTGATCAGTCAAATTCCACCTCCTGGATTACGTATCTTGAAAAGAATATTGTTAAGGGCTATGTTGGGTGTGATATTATCTTTTACACAGATTCCGATTGCGAGGTACGGCTTGATTTCATTCTGAAGGATGGAAGTGATGAAACAATCGTGGTGACGGAAGAGGTGGAGGTTCCGCATATTAATGAATCAACTGCTTTCCAGTATAAAAGAGATGCCGGCACAAGTCCGCTGGAAGGAATAAATCCCATGTCGGGGAGAAACAAATATCTGATATTGAGAATAACCCATATTTCCGGAACCGATCCGGTGCAGATTTTGTATGATGGCGCCCCGGGGAGTATTGGTTGTTCGTCCATTACGGTCTTTCACGACAAATAAAGTAAGCGTTAGTTAATCAGAGAACGGGACACGGAGGGCAATCTCGTTATTATTGTGTCCCGCAATGCGGTGTACAACGACCATTTTACTGTCTGTTCCGGCGTAACGGCCTTGGTTAAAAATTCTTTCATGTAGGGTTTTGTTACCTCTGAGTGATATTTTTTCACCCCCAGATCTTTTCAAATAACCCCGATCCTTTCCCGATAAAACAGCCGGAAATTCCTATCTTTGGGTTTTTGTATGCTCAAACAAACGTTATTGATGGAAATACCTGTGCGTGTGCGCTTTGCTCCAAGTCCCACGGGACCATTGCATATCGGAGGGGTGAGAACGGCCCTGTACAATTATCTGTTTGCCAGAAAATACAGGGGGACCATGATCCTGAGGATTGAGGACACCGACCGTAACCGGTTTGTGCCGGGCGCGGAGAAGTATATTATCGAATCGCTCAGATGGTGTGGCATACAAATTGACGAAGGAGTGGAGGAGGGCGGACCGGCAGGCCCATACCGGCAATCGGAACGCAGGGATATCTACCGGGAACATGTTATGAGGCTGGTGGAAACGGATTGGGCATATTATGCCTTTGATACACCTGAAGAGCTGGAGGATAAAAGACAGGAGGCTGCTGCTGCAGGGAAAGACATCTTCCAGTACGGTGTCTGTACCCGGGGAAATATGTGTAATTCGCTGACACTCCCCTCGGAAGAGGTGAAAAGGCGAATTCAGTCGGGCATTCCTTTTGTTATCCGTTTCAAAATGCCGGAGAATGAAGAGATCAGGTTTTCCGACATCATCCGGGGTGAGATCAGGGTGCTTTCCGATGCCCTGGACGACAAGGTGCTTTTTAAATCCGACGGGATGCCAACCTACCACCTGGCCAATGTGGTGGATGACCATCTGATGCACATCAGCCATGTGATCAGGGGCGAAGAATGGCTTCCTTCGCTTCCCCTGCATGTGATGCTGTACCGGGCCTTCGGATGGGACCCTCCCCGGTTTGCACACCTTCCCCTGCTTCTTAAACCCACAGGTAAAGGGAAACTGAGCAAACGGGACGGGGAAAAAATGGGCTTCCCGGTTTTTCCCCTTGAGTGGAAAGGCACGGATGGGTCCGTGGCTGCAGGTTACCGGGAATCGGGATATTACCCCGGGGCTTTTGTGAATATGCTGGCCCTGCTGGGATGGAATCCCGGCGATGAGAAGGAATTGCTGGATATGGATGAAATGGTTGACCGGTTTTCGCTGGAAAGAGTGGGGAAGGCCGGAGCCCGGTTCGATCCAGAAAAGGCCCGGTGGTTCAATCACCAGTACCTGGTCAGAAAAAGTCCGGAAACCCTGGCCGGGGAATTCCAACCCTTGCTTGAAGAAAAAGGAATACAAACAGATTTTGACCGGTTGATTCGTATTGTGGACATGGTTAAAGACCGTGTCGATTTTGTGCATGAGCTGTGGAGAGAAACCTGGTTTTTCTTCCTGCCTCCGCAGGAATATGACGTAAAAATGGTAAAAAAACGCTGGAAAGCGGAAACCCCGGGAATACTGACCCGCCTGGGCGAAATCCTGGCAAAAGCGGAGCCTTTCAAGGCATCGGTACTGGAGGTGGAAGTAAAAAATTTTCTTGAAAAGGAACATCTGGGAACGGGCCAGGTTATGAATCCCCTGCGTCTGGCTCTGGTGGGTACCATGGCCGGTCCAGGTCTGTTTGACATCTGTGAGATGCTAGGCTACGAGGAAGTAATGAAACGAATTGAGCAGGCCTGCCGTACAATAAGCACATGATCCCTTTCCCTCATAGAAACGATCTCATCGACCTGCATACCCACAAGATGACAGTGCCGGCAGGTGTTTTTGCCATTACCAACCTGTTTGTGCAGGATATCCATCAGTGGCCTCCCGGTCATGGAGCCGCATTTTCCACAGGAATACATCCCTGGCACCTGGAACAGGTTGACCGCAACAGCCAGCTCAGAAAGCTGGAATCGTTACTCAACGATCCCATGGTGGTGGCTGTGGGGGAAGCCGGCCTGGACCGGGGGGTGGACATTCCCTTTGAGCTGCAGACCTCTCTTTTTCTGGAACAGGTTCACCTGGCGGAAAAGGCCGGGAAGCCCATGATTATTCACTGTGTGCGCACCTATTCCGATCTGCTCGATATCCTGAACCAACAATCCATCGGGATACCGCTGATCATACACGGTTTTCGCGGAACCCGGGAAATGGCCGGGAAACTGATCGAAAAGGGGGCTTACCTTTCGTTCGGTCATAGTCTTCTGCATCCTGCTTCCCGCCAGGCAGTATATTTTGCAAATCTGCCTGCCGAAAGGGTCTTTTTCGAAACGGATATGTCGCCTCTGGGCATCCGCGACCTGTACAAAAGGGCGTCGGCCCTGAAGGGATGGAGCCTGGACGAATGGGTTGCTACTGTACATAACAATTATTCTTCCTGCTTTTCCTCTTAAGAAGGGGGTTCATGAAAATACATCGCATGAAAAAAGGAGGCTTTGCCGAAGCCTCCTCTTTTCAACGTGGATCATATAAGTAAATGGTTGCCGTACTATTCGGCGATGCCGAACCGGAACACAGAGGTTTGGGTATAGGTATCGCCCGGTCTCAGTACCGTACTCGGGAAATCGGGCTGATTGGGTGAATCGGGGAAATGCTGGGGCTCGATGCAGAATCCTTCGCGGTAGCCATACGGTTTGCCCGCTTTCCCGGTGTGCCTTCCGTTCATAAAGTTGCCGCAGTAAAACTGAACGCCGGGTTCGGTGGTATGCAGTTCAAGCACCCTCCCGGTTTCCGGATCGGTTACCCGTACCGCCAGTTCCAGTCCTTCTCCTTCCCGGTTGAGCACAAAGTTATGGTCGTATCCCAGTCCGTAATTGAGCTGAGGGTGATCCTGGTCAATCCGTTCCCCGATGGGATGCGGCTCTCTGAAATCGAAGGGAGTGCCTTCCACGGGCATGAATTCGCCGGTAGGAATCAGTGTGGAATCAACCGGGGTGATATAATCGGCCATGATCTGCATTTCATGATCCAGAATGGTTCCGGTTCCTTCTCCTCCCAGATTGAAATAGGCATGGTTGGTTAGATTGACAATGGTAGCCTGGTCGGTGGTGGCCTGGTAGTCGATTTTCAGTTCGTCTTCATCGGTCAGTGTGTAGGTGACCCATACGTCCATGTTCCCGGGATATCCTTCTTCCATATGTGGGGAATGATAGGTAAAGGTAACGGAATTGCCTTCCTGCTCAGCTTCCCACACATGGTTGTCAAAACCTTTGACTCCCCCGTGCAGGGTATTCGGTCCGTCGTTCAGTGCCAGCTGGTAGATTTCGCCGTCCAGTTCAAATTGTCCTCCTTTGATCCGGTTGGCATACCTTCCCACCGTACAGCCCAGGTTCAGGCCTTCTCCCGGGTATTCTCCGGCAGTGGAAAAGCCCAGGGTGATATCCGCCCAGTTTCCTTCTTTGTCGGGAGTATAAATGGAAACGATTCTCGCGCCGTAATTGGTCAGCAAAACCCTGATTCCGTTTTGGTTGGTCAGGGTGTACAGTTCAACCGGTTTGCCGTCAATTTCTCCCCGGAAGGTTTCCGGTTTCGGTTCATTGGGGTATTCGGGTTTTGTGCCGGTATGGCATGCGACGAACATCATCATGCCGGCCATTAACATCAGGAAAGTAAATTTTCTCATGGCTCTGGTTTAAATTTGGTGACAGGATGTCAAAAATAATGATTTTTCGGGAAGGTGAGGACAGGTCAATGAAAAATCTTCGGAAAGGATATTTTGGAAAAATTCAGGTTGCCACATACTTTTCTTTTTAATGAAAGGTTTACTTTCGTTACAGGGAATGAAAAAAAGAAGAAAAAAATCAAAACCGGTTGTTCGCTGGCTGCTCTGGCTGGCTGCAGCGGGACTGGCATTCGCAGGGATGCTTACCCTGATCACGCTGATGGGAGGCTTCGGCCCCTTGCCCCGGCACGATGAGTTGAGGAATCTGAGGGATGAAAGGGCTACCCTGGTGTACAGCAGCGACGGGAAAATGATCGGGAAAATTTTTGCCCGGAACCGCACACCTGTTTCCCTTGACGAAGTCCCGTCCCACCTGATCGACGCTCTGATTGTGACCGAAGACCTTCGTTTTTTCAGCCACAACGGGATTGATAACCGCAGCCTGCTCAGGGTATTGGTAAAATCCATTCTGATGGGGAACCGGGAGGCGGGCGGGGGAAGCACCCTTACCCAGCAACTGGCAAAAAATCTGTATGGCCGGCCCAGGCTTGGGTTTCTTACCGTGCCGGTGGCCAAGATACGGGAGGCTATACTGGCTATCAGGATGGAAGAAGTATATACCAAGGAGGAGATACTTTCCCTCTACCTGAATACGGTTCCTTTCGGGGAAGATGTGTACGGGGTGGAAGCTGCGGCCAACCGGTACTTCAACAAACCTGTAAAAGAACTGGGTGCAGAAGAATCGGCCCTGCTGGTTGGCATCCTCAAAGCCAACACCTATTATCACCCCCGCCTGCATCCCGAACGGTCCCGGGATAGACGAAACCTGGTACTTGAACTGATGAGGCAGCACGGGAAGATTGACAGTACGGAAGCAGTGAGGCTGCAGAAGTTACCCCTGAAACTGGATTATTCAAACTTCAGGCTTGAGGGGCCTGCCCAGTATTTCCTTTTTCAGGTGGAGAAACAGGCGCGCGAGATACTGTCCCGTCAAAATAATTTGGGGCAAGAGTGGAGGTGGGATATAGAAAAAGACGGTTTGAAGATCATGACCACCCTCGATCTTCGTTTGCAGGAGATGGCCCTGCGGTCGGTAAGGGAGCATCTTTCGGTAATGCAGCCGCTACTGGAAAAAGACCGGCATATCAGAAAAATTAAAAATGATTTTTACCGCGGGCACTCCGAACAGAACGGTGAAAAACGCCTGCGTGAAATATGGACCTGGGAAGGAACGAAAGTGGACAGCATGAGCGTGGTTGACAGCCTGTGGCATTATTATGCCATGCTGCATGCCGGTGTGTATGCTGTGGAACCTTTCACGGGGAAGGTCCGGATATGGGTGGGAGGGAATCATTTCAGGTACCTGCCGTATGATCTGATCCGGGCCCGCCGTCCGGCTGCTTCGGCTTTCAAGCCGTATCTGTACACGGCTGCCCTGGAAAACGGATTCAATCCGTGCTATTATCTGGATAACGAATCCAGAATATATCCCGAATACGATGACTGGGAACCCGATAATTATGACGGTACGGAGGGAGGAGAGGCAGCTCTGTGGTACGCCCTGGCTCATTCGCTGAATCTGCCGACGGTGGACCTGTATTTTCGCCTTGGATTTGATCCGCTGGAATATTTTTGCCTGCGTTTTGGCCTGCCTCCCCTGCCGCGGGAGAAACCGGCCCTGGCACTGGGAGCATACGATCTGTCGCTGACCGAAGCCATCAGGCTCTATGCCTGCCTGGGGGCAGGCGGGCAGCTGTCCGAACCGTATATGATTGAAAGGATTACCGGACCGGAAGGTCAGGTATTGTATGAGCATGAGCGGGAAGAACCGGCCCGGGTGATGCGTGAGGAAATAGCCGGGCAAATGACAGCCATGTTGCGAAGGGTGGTCAATGAAGGTACGGCTGTTCCTATGCGAACGGCCTGGGGGGTGCAGGCCGATGTGGCCGGGAAAACCGGTACTTCCCAGGAATACAGCGATGCATGGTTCTTCTGGTATTCATCCGGCCTGGCGGGAGGAATATGGGTGGGAGCCCGCGATCCGGAAGTGCACTTTTCAACGGGCGGATACGGAAGCGGTACGGCGCTGGCCCTGCCGGTGGCAGGAAGATTGCTGAACAGGATGGAAGCACGGCGTGACCTTTCCACTGCTTACCTTCCGCCTTTTGACCTTCCGTTCTTTTCCGAATGGAGCATGGAATGCGAAGGGATCAGGGAAAAGGATGCTTTCAGGGATATCTGGGAAGAAATATTCGGTCGTCCCCGTCACCGACCCGCACGGGATACACTGGAAGACAGCCGGGAAGGCCGGTTGCGCGACCTGATCAGGGAACTGTTCAGAAGGAGGGATGCGGAAAGGGAAGAGTGATTTTTTCAATTATTTTTTCAGACGTAGCAGGATCACGTCCCTGGCAGGTACGGTGGCTTCAAAGAAAGACCGCGTGTTTCCGGTATTTTTCCTTGCCCATACGTCTCTTATGCGGTAAACCACCCGTAACCCTATCACCTCCCAGTCGAAGGTCAAACTGTAATCTTCATCCCCCCGGTTCAGGAAGCATACGGCCAGGTCTTCTCCCTTGAGGTCTTTGATCCACACTTCCAGGTCTCCTTCATCCACTACTTTGAAGGCCTGTATCCCCATATGGTCCTGGTTGATTTCCAGCAATTCCTTATGGGTGAGGATCCCGAGGGTGGTTCTGTCCATTTTTCTCAGGTCGTTTCCTGCCATGAGCGGGGCGGCCAGCATACACCACATGGTAAAATGTGCCCGGTATTCATTGGGGTTCAGGTTTCCCATGCCGACGATCAGCATATCCGGGTCGTTCCAGTGATCGGGACCGGCATATTTGTCCAGCCCTACCTGCATATCGAGAATCTGCGTCCATCCCAGTCCGTTGGCCTGCGATCCGTCGCTGAGAGTGCCGTCCCACGAATCGGCAATGTCGCCCGTGGTGCGCCACATATGACCGATCCCCTCACCCCATTTCCAGGGTTCGTTTTTTCCCCATTCACAGATACTGAATACCATAGGGCGCCCTGCTTTCCTTATGGCATCGCTCATAGTGCGGTAAGAATCCACCGCACTCTGGGTTCCGGTGTGACACCAGTCGTATTTCACAAAATCCACTTCCCAGCGGGCAAAGGTGCGGGCATCCTGGTATTCGTATCCCCGGCTTCCCGGTTTCCCTCCGCAGGTTTGGGTTCCGGCGCAGGCATAGATGCCCAGTTTCAGTCCCAGGGAATGAACATAATCGGCCAGGGCTTTGATCCCTGAGGGGAATCGTTCGGGGTCAGGGACCAGGTATCCTTCCTCGTCACGGCCCGATGCCCATCCGTCGTCAATAACCACATAGGTGTATCCGGCATCTTTCATGCCGCTGCTTGCCATGGCATCGGCGGTTTCCCTGATCAGTTGTTCGTTGATGTCCATCCGGAACGTGTTCCAGCTGTTCCATCCCATGGGGGGAGTAAGGGCCAGCCCTTTAAAAGCCTGAGCTGTGAGGTTTGTGGCAGCCAGCATTCCGCAAACTATTGAAAGGAGGCAGATCCGAATTGTGTTCATGGCAGGGGAAGTAGTTTTATTTTCAGAAAGATAATAAAATCAACGGAAAATACATGGCATAACATGCTGATGGGGCGCATGGCCGGATTTCCTTATTTTCCGAAACGCGAAAGAGCCTCTTCCATAATAGCCCCGGTAGCGGAAGTACCGATCCTTTCGGCGCCTGCTTCTTTCAGGGCCAGCAACTGATCAAGGTTGCGTATACCTCCTGAGGCCTTGACCCTTACCTTTTCGCCGCTATGTTTCCTCATCAAACGCACATCATCAACCGTGGCACCCCGGGTGACCATATGCCCTTCTTTGTCTTTGAAAAATCCGAAACCGGTGGAAGTTTTGACGAAATCCACTCCCAGAGCAGTACACAGTTCACAAAGCCTGATCTTGTACTGATCGGTAGGAAGATAATCGTTCTCAAAGATCACCTTCAGCAGGGTGTTGTTTTCACGGCTAACCGATACGATGGCAGCTATTTCCGCTTCCACGTACTTCCAGTCTTCCTGCAACACTTTTCCAAGATTCGGAACCATATCGATTTCTTTTGCCCCGTCGTCAATGGCCTCTTCGGCTTCATAGATCTTTACTTCAATGGAGCTGTTCCCATGGGGGAATCCTATAACAGAGGCTACGGGGACGCCTGAATTTTCAAGATATTCCACGGCCTGCCTCACGGCATAGGGTTTTACACACATGGAAGCAACCCGGTACCGGGCGGCAATTTCACATCCTTTTTTCAGGTCGGTATCGGTATGGACCGGATGCAGAACTGAATGATCGATCATTTTTGCGATTTCGTCAGCTTTTTTCATTATAGAATATTTATGAAGAAACATGAATATAAATATACAAATCTCAATAATTCTTATGTATTTTCGCTGTTTCTGTATCTTTTTTTTACTTTATACGTCTTACATACAATTTACAATTTACATAAAACCATAAAATATCATAAAATCAATTTATGAAGCGCAACTTGTGTATTATTCTGATGTTTGCACTGATTCATCAGGGATTTTCACAGGGTTTTCCCAAAAGACTGTATACCACCCACCGTATTGAAAATCCTCCGGTAATTGACGGCAATCTGGATGATGCGGCATGGATGCAGGGCGAATGGCAGGGCGATTTTGTTCAGTTCGAACCCTATGAAGGCCGTTCTCCCTCAAAGCCCACCGAATTTAACATTCTGTTCGACGACCTGCACCTGTATGTGGGCATGAAATGCTATGACCATCCGGACAGTATTACCGTAAGAATGACCCGACGGGACAATGACGACGGCGATATGGTGATGATTCTGTTCGACAGTTACCACGATCTGCGTACCGGATTTGTTTTCGGCGTTACTGCCGCCGGCGTCCGCCTGGATGTTCTTATGTCAAATGACGGGGCCAACGAGGATCCCTCGTGGGACCCTATATGGCAGGCCAAAACAAAGATACACGACTGGGGATGGGCGGTTGAGATGAAGATTCCTTTTACACAGCTCCGGTTTAAAAAGAATTCTTCCGAGGTGTGGGGCCTTGAAGTGGCCCGGATGATCTATCGCTACAATCAAACCAATCTGTGGCAGCCGATCAGTCGCACTTCCTCGGGTATTGTGCATGCCAGTGGCGAATTGACCGGACTTCAGGAAATCACCCCCCGAAAACAGTTCGATATGGTGCCTTATGGGGTGGCAAGCTACCATACTTCGGAACCTGAACCGGGAAATCCTTTTGCCACAGGCAAAGAATTTCAATACAATGCGGGTCTCGACGCCAAAGTAGGATTAACCAACAACCTTACCCTGGATATAACCATCAATCCCGATTTCGGCCAGGTGGAAGCCGATCCTTCGGAAGTGAACCTGACGGCCTTTGAGACCTATTTTCAGGAAAAAAGGCCTTTTTTTATTGAGGGAAACAACATTACCAGTTTCAATGTAGGTCTTGGAGACGGGGATGCGGGGAACGACAACCTGTTCTATTCCCGCAGAATAGGACGCAGGCCCCATGGCTATCCCGACCTGGAAGAGGGAGAATACGCCAGGGTTCCGAATTTTACCAATATTCTGGGCGCTGCCAAAATAACGGGAAAAACCGAGAATGGTCTTTCTGTGGGGATCCTGGGAAGTGTGACAGCCGAGGTGAGGGCCGAGATAGATCAGAACGGGGAACGCCGGAGTGAAGTGGTGGAGCCGTTGACAAACTACAGCCTGGCGAGGTTACAGAAGGACCTGGATCAGGGGAATACCATTATCGGGGGTATGGTCACGTCCACCAACCGAAAACTGGGTGATACCGGAATAGATATGCTGCATTCTGGAGCCTATACGGGAGGGATCGATTTTACACAGTATTTCAGGGAGAAGAGCTACCGGCTCAGCACTTCCCTGATTATGAGCCATGTTACCGGCCCGGAAGAAGCCATTGCCGCCACCCAGCGATCGTCGGCCCGGTATTTCCAGCGCCCCGATGCAGAGCATGTGGAGTATGACCCAACCCGGACATCCCTTACAGGCCATGGGGGAAAACTCGAGTTCGGGAAAATTTCCGGAAATTTCAATTTCCTGTTCATGAACATCTGGAAAAGTCCGGGGCTGGAGATCAATGATATGGGCTTTATGAGGGAAGCCGATTTTATACTGAACGTGCTGTGGGGAGGATATCATTTTACTGAACCGTTCAGTATTTTCCGGAGCCTAAGCCTGAACAGCGATGTGGTATCGGCATTTGATTTCGGAGGGAATCTCACGGGCCTGGCCTATGAGGGAAACATGCATGCCGATTTTCTGAACCACTGGGATTTCGGGATAGGCGGAGGATATAATTTTTTCCATCTTTCCAATACCCTCCTGAGGGGAGGACCTTCCATGCTTTTGCCGGCCGACGGAAGACTGTGGTATTATCTGGCTACTGACCAGAGGAAAAGGGTTCAATTAAATTTCCACGGAAACATAAACAGAAGCACAGAAAATTATTCCCGAAGAGACGGGTACTCGGTGTCGCTTACCGTAAGGCCTTTTAATACTTTGACCGTTTCACTGGAACCTTCTTACATGAAATCCATGAATGAGTTGCAGTACCTTCAAACCCTCGATCTGAACGGGGATGATAGCTACCTTTTCGCCAGGGTGAACCAGAAAATATACAGTATGTCGCTTCGCGTGAATTACAGCATACTGCCCGATCTTTCAGTACAGTACTGGGGACAGCCCTTTTCGGGCGATATCCGGTTCAGTGAATTCAAGATCATCACCGATCCGAAAGCCCCGGAATATTCCGGTCGTTTTCATGTATATGAGGAAGGAACAGAGATCAGCTACGTTGACGGGGATTATTATGTGGACAACGGGGAATACAGCTTCGATTTTTCCAATCCCGATTTCAAGACCAACGAATGGCTTTCGAACCTGGTGGTGCGCTGGGAATTCCATCCCGGATCCGTTGCTTACCTGGTCTGGTCGCAAACACGAAATTACATGGGAGGACCGGGGAACTATAGTCTGGGGGAAAACCTCGACCAGCTTTTTTCTCATGAAAGGGCGGATAACGTATTTATGATCAAGTTCTCCTACCGGATCGGCCTGAGGTAAACATTGTGTTCCTGCTCCGGGTGTATTATCTTTGAAGAAGTACATCAAAAAATTTGAAGAAAATGAAAACCACATGGCTTATGTTCCTGTTCGCATGGATGCAACCCGGTCTATTTGCCCAGGATTATCAGAAAGACATTATTCCCACTTCCTCCGGCGACCTGGAGATCACTTTTATTGCGCATGGTACACTTATGATGCAATACCAGGACAGGGTGATCCACATCGACCCGGTTTCGATGTTCGGCACCGATTATGCGAAAATGCCCGATGCCGATCTGATCCTGATCACCCATGCTCACGGCGATCATCTGGATCCCGATGCCATTGCAAAGATCCGCACAGACAAAACCGTGACCGTTCTGACCAGCCAGTGTTTTGAACAACTCGGGTTCGGGCAGGTGATGGCCAATGGCGACGGGGAAACGATGTTCGGGATAAAAATCGAGGCGGTTCCCGCCTACAACCTGGAATCATCTTACCATCCCAAAGGGGTGGGTAACGGGTATGTGCTGTATTTCGGGGATAAAAAGGTGTATGTGGCAGGTGACACGGAGAATATCCCCGAAATGAGCGATCTGAAGGATATCGATGTGGCATTCCTTCCCATGAACCGGCCTTATACCATGACTCCCGAAATGGTGGCCGAAGCGGCCCGGAGATTCCGTCCGGAAATACTGTATCCCTACCACTACGGTAATACGGATACGGGGAAACTGGTGGAATTGCTGAAAAACGAGAAGGATATTGAGGTGAGGGTCAGAAAGATGTAAAATTTTCCTTTTTCAGGGAAGGGTGTGGCATCATCCGTGGTGACCAGGAATTTTGGGTTTCCGGCTCATCCTTTTCACTTATTGTGTCAACCGGGCTTGGGTTGATATTTTTCCTGGTGTGGGCATATGAAATGCCTTTTTCGGAATACGGTTAGATTTCTTTGTTTTTGTATATTACATTATGTAAATTGCATAATGTAAATTACAAATTATAAAACATGAAACATCCACAGACCCCATTCCCGGTTACCGGTTATTACGGCCCTGATTATTTTTGCAACAGGGAAAGTGAACTGGAACAACTCACCCGGTGTGTGCGGGGAGGGCAATCGGCAACGCTGGTGGCGTTGCGCAGATTGGGAAAGACGGCATTGATAAAGCATCTGTTTTATCACATACAGAGTCAGTATACAACGATATACCTTGACATTCTGCCAACCGAGTCGACCAATGAATTGCTGAACAGGCTCTCTACAGCCATTATTCGTGCGCATGCCGAAAAAGCCGGGTTCGGAAAAAAGGCATGGGATTTGATCCGGTCGCTTCGACCGGTAATCAGCTATGATCCACTAAGCGGGCAGCCTCAGGTAAGTCTCAGGGTGAGCTCCGAGGAGAGCAGAAAAACGCTTGCCGACCTGATCACTCTTCTGGAAACACATACACAGCCTGTGGTTATTGCACTGGATGAGTTCCAGCAGATACTTGAGTATCCGGAAAAGCAAACGGATGCCTGGTTGCGGGCGGTTGTCCATGAACTGAGGAACGTGCATTTTATATTTTCGGGCAGTCAGCAACACATCATGGCCGATCTTTTCATGAACCCGGAACGTCCATTTTACCGAAGCACCCACTTTATGAAAATTGGCAAGCTGGAAAAATCCGTGTACCGGGAATTTATCATCAGGAAATTCGCCGAAAAAGGAAAATCGGTTTCCGGAGATGTAGTGGATTCCATGCTGCAATGGACCGAACTACATACCTATTATGTCCAGCTGTTGTGCAACCGGGTGTTTTTATCTTCGGGAAAGAAGATCACGGAAGATACCTGGAGGGAAGAAGCCGGCAGGATGTTGAAAGAACAGGAGTTTGTATTTTTCGGTTACCGTGAAATGCTGACAAAGGCCCAGTGGGATCTTCTGAAGGCGATCGCGCTGGAAGGGAAGGTTTACCAGCCAACTTCCTCTGCATTTATCACGGCCCATTCCCTGGGAAATCCTTCCACAGTACTCCGCTCGTTACAGGCACTGGAGAGGATGGATCTGGTATACCGGGAGGTTGACAGGGAGGGTGTTACGTACTATGGGGTATATGATGTTTTGTTCGCCCGGTGGATGAGCACATAGAGAAAAAATGGATCTTTCTTTTTCCCGGCCTTCTGAAAGCAGGCTTTCACCGGCCGGTAAGAAAAAATCCCCGGCCACTTCGTGGCGGGGGATTTTGCGGAGGTCGGTAGCGGATTCGAACCGCTGTAACTGGTTTTGCAGACCAGCGCCTAACCACTCGGCAAACCGACCAATTGTATCATTATATTAAGAACGAATCCGGTAGCGGATTATTCGCCTCCTATTGTCGGCTCATGA
>DSCJ01000044.1 GCA_011049175.1 Bacteroidota bacterium
CGATCAAATCAAAGAAAGCGAGAAGGTTAAATTATGGTTCTGGCTGTCATTAAGTGTTGTAAATGCACTTGCTGAATTGAAAAAATTAAAAATGGGCACACCATATATTAGTACATAGCCAGAAAACTACGTAGTATGCAACGTAGAAAACTACGTAGTATGCAACGTAGATACGGCCTGGGGGATCATTCCAGAATCAGTTTCAAATGAGCCAAAATATGCTGGTTGCCAACCCTTAGCAGATACATCCCTTCCGGGAGGGAGGTACTGACAGGGTAGGTGCCGTTTTCCCGGGGATGCGGAATATTTAGCAGGTATACCTGCTTTCCACTCAGTGTATACACACTTACCGTAAGATAGTCTGTTTCAGGCAGGCCGTTCCATTGCAGGGTGAACGAACCCCCGGCAGGGTTGGGGTAAAGAATGATACGGCCTTTGTTTTCTTTTCCCGGTATATCGTAAATATCCAGCGGCGAATCATACAGGCTCAGGTAGAATACCCCCTCTACACCCCCAGCGCTGCCGTCAACCTGAACATAATAGGTTTTGCCGGGTACCAAACCCTCAATCGTCTCAATAGCTGCCGCATAAAATTGGTTTTCCCCGTAATAATCGTCAAAGGCTGCGATCAGGGTGGCCTGGCCCTGGAGAATGTCATCACAGCTTTCGGCATCATACACGGCAATCTGGTTGTCGAATCCCCTGGAGTCGATGGAAACGGTTCCTCCTGCAGGACCATCAAACAGGAACCAGACAGAATGTTGCAGGCCCCCTTCACTGCACCATTTCAGGGGGGTGGCACAGGCATTGGCGCCATCACTATCGGGGAAAGGTTCGTTTTCCTCCACGGTGGCACGGTGGTTATAGAAGGGACCGTTTTCACCCCATTCCAGACGCGTGGCGTTGCACACACTGTCGTTTGGGTAGACAATGATCCTGACGGTTGCCTGGTCCTCGCACATCCCCTGGGTGCCCGTTACGGTGTACAGGGTTTCTGTACCGGGCGAAGCATAAACCACGGGTTCTTCCGGATTGTCCAGCCCTCCGGTCGGGGTCCATACATACTGATCGGCTCCGCTCGCCTCGAGAGTGATCCCTGTCCCCAGCGGGATAATCCCTTCTTCAGGAAGCACATTTACCGTGATGTCGGTTACTGCCTTCACAAAGCCGGGTCGGGTTTCCGTAACCTGTTCCCCGTTACGGTACACAGTCAGACTGATGGTTCTTATTCCTGCCGTGGGGTATGTTACATCTACTTCTCCCAGGGTAGAGGTGGGTGGCGAGGCATCCTGACCGAAATCCCACCGCAGGCTGTCGATATCCCCGCTCGACTGGCTGGTGAAATGCATCGGACTTTCAGCACAGGAAGAAATCCGGTCGACAGCAAAGGCCGCGTACAGGGAGCCGCTGTTGTCGTGGTACAGATCCGATTCCCATAATCCCCTTCCGTAGGTGCCGGCCAGGATCTTACCCCGGGAGTAATCAATCTCCATTTCGTTCACGATCACATTGGGCAAACCCTCGTTACAGGGAATCCATTCGTCCATCGATGCATTCCGGTAAAACACCCCGATATCGGTTCCCACATAGACAGCATCGTTGGAATGTTTTTCATATACCACGCAGTTAACGGGTACATCGGGAAGATTTTCTGAATAATTGAACCAGTTTTTTCCTCCGTTCCTGGTCATATACACCCTGCTTACGTAAAAGGGGTAATCATACCCTCCCAGGGTGATCCATGCCGCGTTGTGATCTTCCTGTGAAACCGTAATATAGGTAATCGGTTTGGACAATTGCTGCGGGAGGTTATTATTGATCAGATTCCACGATTCCCCTCCGTTTACCGTTCTCCAAACATCGGTCCGGTTGGCTGCATACACCACTTCGGGGTGAGCCGGGCACAGAGCCAGTGAATAGATCCTTTCATCGGCCGGAAGGAAATTCGACACCCTCTTCCAGGTCGATCCTCCGTCGGTTGTTTTGTATACCTCATCGTATCCGGCATACAATACATCCGGTTTTTGGGGATTCATCACGAACGGGGTGATCCATGCGCCTTCGGGTGCTTCTGCAGGTTTGATGCTGTACCAGGTGATGCCCCCGTCATACGATTTGATCAGGTTTCCCCGCTGGAAAGAAGCATACAGGATCAGGGTATCCAGGGGATGAATAATGCATTCCATGCCGTCGCCCCCGAACATTTCCGCCCAGGCGGCGGAAAAATTGGCAAAGGTTCCGTTGTCCTGGCTTCCTGTCATGATACGCCCGGGTGCAGAAAGGGAAGAGCCAATCCGGTATATCTGGAGGATATGGAGGCCGTCGCTGAGGTCTTCCCAGGTTTCTCCGCCGTCGTTGGAACGGTAAATACCACCGTCGTTTCCGTTATACAGCACACCGGTGAGCGGGTGCCATTCCAGGGCATGGTGGTCTACATGAACATAGGGTTCGTCGGACTGTTCCCATTCGGGGTAACCGAAAGTAAGCAGTTCCCAGTGGTAACCTGCATTATCCGTTTTCCACAGATTGATCCCGCCAACATAAACGGTTTGCGGATCTTCCGGATCCACGGCAACAGACAGGTCATACCACCCCTGGCCTCCTTCACCCCGTCCCGACGGATCGTTCGACAGCAGGTTGATATCATCTCCCGAAGTGAGCCGGGTCCACTGACTGCCGAAGTTTGTGGAACGGTATAACCCCAGGAACCCCCCGTCTGTTTTGGATACCACGGCAAACACCATGTTTGGGTTTGCAGGTGTAACGGCCAGCGCTATGCGCCGGG
The DNA here is from genome assembly GCA_011049175.1 of Bacteroidota bacterium. Classification (GTDB taxonomy): domain Bacteria; phylum Bacteroidota; class Bacteroidia; order Bacteroidales; family VadinHA17; genus HyVt-105. The sequence goes on from DSCJ01000044.1 coordinate 2,786, forward strand.
CATAGGTACTGTTGATTACGGAAGAAGAAGATTCCAGGAAGTTTTTTCCTGCGTCGGTTGAGCGGTAGATCTGGGGAAAGCTTCCGTAACCTGCCGCCAGCACGATATCCGGATCATCCGGTTTGAATTCCATATCTTTGATATGTTTGCCGGGAAGTACCGGGGTCCAGGCGGCACCGGCATTGCCGCTGAAATAAATCCCCTGATCGGTGGCGGCCAGAATGGTGTCGGGTTGCCCGGGCCGGATCAGCAGCCGGTTGACGGTTATTTTTTCATGCATTTCAAAGGAAAGCCCGGTGGTTTCCCAGTTAAGGCCACCGTCGGTGGTTTTCAGCACGCCTATTCCGTCCAGATCGGTAGCATCCCGGTCGCCCGTTCCTATATATATGATATCGGGGTCATCAGGATGGACCGCTATATCACCGATCCCGATCAGGGGGATCCGGTCGGTCAGGCAAGTCCAGGTAAGACCGTTATCGGTGGTTTTCCAGACACCTCCCGTTGGAGAGCCGATCCACCAGGTATCGGGATCGGACGGGTGAAAGGCTATCGCATCGATGCGCCCCATTCCGATGGGCTGGCCTGTGGCGGGGTTCCTGGGAACCACTGCCGGACCGGTATAGGTCCAGGAGACTTCCCCCTTTGATTTCTTTGTGCCGGGGAGCGACCTTGCCGCGCTGGCTTTCCAGAGCATTTCGGGATGGTAATACCCTTCCGGGTCAATGCGGTTCTGCATAAACCATTCCCAGCGCTTGAACTGTTTATATCCCGGTCCGCCCGTGATCCCTTTTTCTTCATGGTAATCATTGAAGGCCTTCCGGTATTCGAAGAACCCGGCAGGGGCGGCTGACTTTTTCTCCGGAAGTTTGTCCAGCCAGGGTTGCGAGCCGGCAGGCAAGCGAAAAAAGATGCACAGCAGAAAGAGGCAAGCGGTTTTGTTCATGACGGAAGGCCGGGAAATCACCCATTGAATTTCGTGAATCTAAAAATACGGACTTTCCACCGATTTGGAAAATTCCGGAATATATTTATGTAAAATATTGATAATCAGACCGATTAATTTAATCCTGTTTTCCCTGTATTTTGTTTCAAAAACCTTTAACTTTGCATTTTAAATCCTGTCAGGCTATATAGATAAATTGAAAATATGAGTATTGTCAATAAAATTCTGGGGAAATTCCTGGGCAACAAATCGGAAAGGGATATTAAAGAGATCATGCCGGTGGTGGAGAAGATCCTGGAAGAATACGATAAATTGCAGCATCTCAGTAACGATGAATTGCGGGAACGTTCCGCCCGGTTAAAAGAGCATGTAAGGGGGGCGATCCGTGATCTGCAGGATGAAATCGACCGGTTGAAGGAGCAGGTGGAAGATCCGGAGATGCCGGTGGATGAAAAAGAAACATTATACCAGAATATCGACCGCCTGGAGAAGGAGATCAACGACAAGGTGGAATCGGTTCTGAACGAGGTTCTTCCCGAAGCCTTTGCCATTATGAAAGATACGGCCAGGAGGTTTTATGAGAACGAAAACCTGGAAGTGACGGCTCAGCCGTTTGACCGCGACCTGGCTGCCACCCGCGATAGCATCAAGGTCAAGGGAGACAAGGCTGTGTGGATGAATTCATGGATTGCCGGCGGAAACCGGATTACCTGGGATATGGTGCATTATGATGTGCAGTTGATCGGAGGGGTGGTGCTTCATCAGGGAAGAATTGCCGAGATGGCTACCGGCGAGGGGAAAACCCTGGTTGCTACCCTCCCCGTTTTTCTGAACGCCCTGGCAGGCCGGGGAGTGCATATTGTGACGGTGAACGATTACCTGGCCAGGAGGGATTCGGAATGGATGGGCCCACTGTATGAATTCCACGGCCTTTCCGTGGATTGTATCGACAAGCACCAGCCCAACTCGGAGGAGCGGAGAAAAGCATACCTGGCCGATGTTACTTTCGGAACGAACAATGAGTTCGGGTTCGATTACCTGCGCGACAACATGGCCCGCAATCCCGAGGATCTGGTACAGAGAATGCATCATTATGCCATTGTGGATGAGGTGGATTCGGTACTGATTGACGATGCCCGTACCCCCCTGATCATTTCCGGGCCGGTTCCCAAAGGAGAGAATCAGCAGTTCGAAGAGCTCAAGCCCAAGGTGGAGGTGCTGGTGAACGCCCAGCGAAAACTGATCACCCAGGTGCTGGCCGAAGCCAAAAAACTGATTGCCGGGGGGAACACGGAAAAAGGAGGATTCATGTTGCTGAGGGCCCACAAGGGGTTGCCCAAGAACAAGGCCCTGATCAAATTCCTGAGTGAGGAAGGGAACAAAAGTCTCCTGCTCAAAACCGAGAATTATTACATGCAGGAGAATTCGAAGAACATGCACCTGGTGACCGACGAGCTGTACTTCGTGATCGATGAGAAGAACAACAGCATTGAACTGACCGACAAGGGCATCGACCTGGTCACCACCTCGGCGGAAGAAGCCGATTTTTTCATTCTTCCCGATATCGGTTCGGAAATTGCCGAGATCGAGAAGTCAGGTCTTTCCGAAAGGGAAAGGCTGGAAAAGAAAGACAGGCTGCTGCAGGATTATGCCGTGAAATCGGAACGGGTTCATACGGTAAACCAGCTTCTGAAAGCCTATACCCTGTTCGAAAAGGATGTGGAGTATGTGGTGATGGACAACAAGGTGAAGATCGTGGACGAACAAACGGGCCGTATTCTGGAAGGAAGAAGGTATTCCGACGGCCTGCACCAGGCCATCGAGGCGAAGGAAAGGGTGAAAGTGGAAGCGGCCACACAGACCTTTGCCACCATTACCCTGCAGAATTATTTCCGTATGTACCACAAACTGGCCGGGATGACCGGTACTGCCGAGACGGAAGCCGGGGAATTCTGGGATATCTACAAACTGGATGTGGTAGTGATCCCCACGCACAGAAAGGTGATCAGGGAAGACCGGGAAGACCTGGTTTATAAAACCAAGCGGGAGAAATACAATGCGGTGATCGATGAGATTGTCAGCCTGGTGAAGGCCGGCCGGCCCGTGCTGGTGGGTACCACCTCGGTGGAGATATCGGAATTGCTGAGCCGTATGCTCAAGATCAAGGGCATCAAGCACAATGTGCTGAATGCCAAGCTGCACCAGAAAGAGGCGGAAATCGTGGCACAGGCCGGAAGAACGGGAGTGGTTACCATTGCCACCAATATGGCCGGCCGCGGAACGGACATAAAACTTTCTCCCGAGGTGAGGGAAGCCGGAGGTTTGGCTATTGTGGGAACGGAAAGGCATGAATCGCGGCGGGTTGACAGGCAGCTAAGGGGAAGGGCCGGCCGCCAGGGTGACCCGGGAAGTTCCCAGTTCTTTGTATCGCTGGAGGATGACCTGATGCGATTGTTCGGTTCCGACCGGATTGCCAGCCTGATGGACCGTATGGGGTTGAAAGAAGGCGAAGTGATCCAGCATCCCATGATCAGCCGGTCGATTGAGCGGGCACAGAAAAAAGTGGAGGAAAACAATTTCGGTATCAGGAAACGCCTGCTGGAATACGACGATGTAATGAACTCGCAGCGGGAGGTCATATATACCAAAAGAAGGCATGCCCTGTTCGGGGAGAGGCTGAAGGTGGATATTGCCAATATGATGTCGCATACCATTGAGAACCTCGTGGATCTGTATTACGGAGGCAGCCTGGAAGAGTTCAATTTCGAACTGATCCGTTCCTTCTCCGTGGGAGCTCCGATAACGGAAGATGAGTTTATGAAACTTGACCGGCAGGAGATCATCGACCGCATTTACCATCTTGCGCTGGAAACATACAAACGGAAGGAAGCCGACATTGCCCGCCAGGCATATCCTGTGATCAAAGATGTATATGAACGCCAGTCGCATGTGTATGAAAACATTGTGGTGCCGATATCCGACGGCCAGAAAGTGTACCAGGTGATCACCAATCTGAAAAAAGCAGCCGAGACGGAAGGGAAGGAGCTGGTGAAATCGTATGAAAAGACGGTGATCCTGGCCAGCATTGACGATGCCTGGACCGAACATCTGCGGGAACTGGATGATCTGAGGCAATCGGTGCAGACCGCTACCTACGAGCAGAAAGACCCCCTGCTCATATACAAGCTCGAATCGTTCGAATTGTTCAGGAACATGGTGAACGATATGTACAAGCAGGTGGTTGCCACCCTGATGAAAGGACATATTCCGGTACAGGATCCGAAACAGGTACAGGAAGCCCGTGCACGCAGGAAACTGGATATGAGCCGGTTCGAGACCAGCAAAACCGATGTTCCCTCATACACCGAGGGGCAGTCTACACAGGGAGGCCCCCCGCCTCCGCAGCAGAAAACCCAGCCCGTGCGGGTGGATAAGAAAATTGGCCGGAATGATCCCTGTCCGTGCGGCAGCGGTAAAAAATACAAAAATTGCCACGGCCGGCAGGTGGCGGCTACCCCGCCGCCCCGCCCCGGACCGTAGAATGCATGGCTTCTCTTCTTCGCAGAGTGAGCTCATTCTGTTATCCGGCTTTTTAATTTTTGCCGGAATATGAGCAAAAAAAAACTGCCCGGGCACCGGGCAGTTTTTTTGAAATACCAGGTTTTATTTATTTGCTTTCCTTCACGGCAGCCTGAGCGGCAGCCAGGCGTGCGATGGGAACGCGGTAGGGAGAGCAGCTCACATAGTTCATTCCCACGCGGTGGCAGAATTCCACCGATGAAGGTTCTCCTCCGTGCTCTCCGCATATCCCCACTTTCAGATCGGGATTGGTTTTCCTGCCTCTTTCCACGCCCATTTCCACCAGTTGTCCGATCCCTTCCTGGTCGAGGATCTGGAACGGATCGTGTTTCAGGATGCCTTTCTCGAGGTAGACCGGGAGGAATTTCCCGGCATCGTCACGCGAGTATCCGAATCCCATCTGGGTGAGGTCGTTGGTGCCGAAAGAAAAGAACTCGGCCGATTTGGCGATCTCATCTGCTGTAATGGCGGCCCGCGGGATTTCGATCATGGTTCCCACCATGTATTCGATCCTGTCTTTTCTTTCCTCAAAAACCTTTTCGGCAGTATTTCGGATGATTTCTTCCTGAAGCTCCATTTCTTTCAGGGTTCCGGTCAGCGGAACCATGATCTCGGGAATGGCTTTGATTCCCCTGGCTTTCAGGTTGAGGGCGGCCTCGATGATGGCCCGGGCCTGCATTTCCGTGATCTCGGGATAGGTATTGCCTAGGCGGCAGCCGCGGTGTCCGAGCATGGGGTTGAATTCATGCAGGGAATCCACCTTGGCCTGGATCTCCTCAACGGAAATGCCCATTTCCTTGGCCATTTCCTGCTGGTTTTCCTCTTCGTGGGGAACAAATTCATGCAGAGGCGGATCGAGCAGACGAACGGTTACAGGCAGATCCTGCATGGCTTCGAAAATACCTTCGAAATCGCTCCGCTGGATGGGCAGGAGTTTTTCCAGGGCTTTTCTGCGTCCTTTTTCATCATCGGCCAGGATCATTTCTCTCATGGCTTTGATCCTTTCCCCTTCGAAGAACATGTGTTCGGTACGGCACAGCCCGATCCCCTTTGCTCCGAATTCGCGTGCCACGGTGGCGTCGTGCGGGGTGTCGGCGTTGGTACGCACGCTCATGCGGGTGTGTTTTTCAGCCAGTTCCATCAGCTTGCCGAAGTCGCCGCTCAGCTCGGGGTCGATGGTCTTGATCTTGCCTTCATATACTTCACCGGTCGTTCCGTTCAGTGAAATCCAGTCGCCTTCCTTGAAGGTTTTCCCCCCTGCGGTGAAGCTTCTGTTCTTATAATTAATGGAGATCTTACCGGCTCCTGAAACACAGCATTTACCCATTCCCCTGGCCACCACGGCGGCATGGGAGGTCATTCCCCCGCGGGCGGTCAGGATACCCCTGGCCACATTCATTCCTTCCAGGTCTTCCGGAGAAGTTTCAATCCTTACCAGAATGGTCTGCTCGTATTTTTTGGCCTCGTCGGCGAAAAATACGATCTGGCCTGTGGCGGCGCCGGGCGAAGCGGGCAGTCCTTTACCCACCACAGTGGCTTTTTCCAGGGCTGCTTTTTCAAAAACCGGGTGCAGCAATTCATCCAGCTTGTTGGGTTCCTGCCTGAGCAGGGCGGTTTTCTCGTCGATTTTTCCGTCGTGCAGCAGGTCCATGGCAATTTTCACCATGGCGGCGCCGGTGCGTTTTCCGTTCCGGGTTTGCAGCAGCCACAGCTTACCTTCCTGAATAGTGAACTCCAGGTCCTGCATGTCTTTGTAATGATCTTCCAGCTTTTGCTGTATATCGTCCAGCTCTTTGTAAACCTCAGGCATCACTTCCTCCAGGGAAGGATATTTTGCTTTCCGTTCTTCTTCGGAAATTCCGGCCAGTTTGGCCCATCTTACCGAACCTTCTTTGGTGATCTGCTGAGGCGTTCGGATCCCGGCCACCACATCCTCTCCCTGGGCATTGATCAGGTATTCTCCGTTGAAAATATCTTCGCCTGTGGCTGCGTCGCGGGTAAAAGCCACGCCGGTTGCAGAACTCTCGCCCATATTGCCGTACACCATGGCCTGAACGTTTACGGCCGTACCCCATTCTTCGGGGATGTTATTCAGCTGCCGGTATACTTTTGCCCGGTTGTTGTTCCAGCTGTCAAAAACTGCCAGAACGGCTCCCCAGAGCTGCTCCCATGGATCGGTCGGGAAATCATGACCGGTATTGTCTTTCACGGCTTTTTTGAAAAGCTTCACCAGCTCTTTCAGGTCGTCAACCGTAAACTCGGTATCGAGTTCGTAGCCTTTTTCTTCTTTTACGCGGTCCATGATATCCTCGAACGGATCGTTGTCTTCCTTCGATGCCGGCTTCAGCCCCAGTACCACATCTCCGTACATCTGTACAAAACGGCGGTACGAATCCCATGCAAACCGTTCATTGTTGGTTTTCCTGGCAAGCCCTATTACGGCTTCGTCGTTCATTCCCAGGTTCAGTACGGTATCCATCATACCGGGCATGGATACCCTGGCCCCTGAACGGACCGATACCAGGCAGGGATTTTCTTTGGAGCCAAAACCGGTGCCCATGATCTTTTCGATATGTGCAATCCCGTTTTTTACTTCATCCCTGAGCAGTTCAACAATCTTATCCTTTCCCAGTTTGGTGTATTCGTTACATGCTTCAGTAGTAATGGTGAATCCCGGAGGCACGGGCACTCCTATCAAATTCATCTCCGCCAGGTTCGCGCCCTTGCCGCCCAGCAGATTCTTCATGCCGGTGCTTCCTTCCGCTTGTCGGTTCCCGAATGTGTAAACACGTTTTTTCTCGGCCATAATCATATGAGTTTAAAATTGTTTTCAAAAAGTCGCCCAAAAATAATAATAATTATGGAATTCCTGAATGTATTCTTTACCGATTTTCCGGAATAAGGCACGGGGCGTCTTTTCCGGAGAATTGGCCGGGTTACTTCGGGAAATTGTATCTTTGCAGGGGGTACCGTGCAGATGAAAAATGCCTTCCCGTAAGGCTGATCAGTACCCACCGTAATCTTATACAACCCGGAAATACGGCCATGAATGAACTACCTGCCCTGTTCGGATTAACACTGGATGAACTGGAGGCTCTGGCTGCAGAGAACGGCTGGCCCCGGTATTCCGGAAAGCAGATAACCCAGTGGCTTTACAGGCAACAGGTGGACCGTATAGACCGGATGACCAACCTGCCGATGCGCATGCGCGAAACCCTTGGGCACCGTTACAGGTTGGGTGTGTCCCTTCCGGAACATGTGCAGATTTCCCGCGACAGAACAAGAAAATATCTTTTTCCCGCAGGAGAAAAGCGTTTTGTGGAAGCCGCCTATATACCCGATGAAAAGCGAAATACCCTCTGCCTTTCCTGTCAGGTGGGATGTAAAATGGGCTGCAGCTTCTGTATGACCGGCAAACAGGGATTTCACGGGAACCTGCCGGCAGGTGAGATCGTGAACCAGTACCGCAGCCTGCCCGAAAGAGACAGGGTAACCAATATTGTGTACATGGGCATGGGGGAACCGTTGGATAACCTGAACGAAGTTCTGAAGAGCACACAAATATTCACGGCTGAATGGGGTTATGCCATGAGTCCCCGGCGGATCACTGTTTCCACCATAGGATTGACCGGCCCGCTGCACCGCTTCCTGCATGAAAGCCAGTGTCACCTGGCTGTCAGTCTGCATTCTCCCTTTGAGGAAGAAAGAAGGCAACTGATGCCCCTGGCCTCCCTCCATCCTTTGAAAGAACTGATTGCTGAGCTTCGGAGTTTTGATTTTGGTAGGCAGCGAAGACTTTCGTTCGAATACATTATGTTCCGGGATGTGAATGATACCCCCCGGCATATCAGGGAAATGACCAGGCTGCTCAACGGCCTGCGTTGCCGCGTAAATCTGATTCGCTTCCATCCTGTCCCCGGCATTTCCCTTGAAAGTTCCAATGAACGCACCATAGAAGAATTTATGGTGAGCCTGAACCGGAAAGGGATCAGAACCACCATCAGGGCATCCCGTGGACAGGACATTTCAGCGGCATGTGGAATGCTTTCCACGGCAGAACAGATGAAACGTTAGAAAATCAGAGCATTGACCATCCGGCACCGGGTACGTTACGGGTAGCACATCCCCGGGATTTTTTCCTGTTTGTATGCCTTTTTGATTGTTGATTCCTGACTTTAAATTTCCGGGAAAAGTGTAAAAAATACAATTAAAATTTGTACATTGTTTTGTTTTCAGGGTGGCTGAGTGTGCTACAAACTGATCTTCAATGTATTACAACCAACAGAACCCGTTATTATGAAAATCCGTGATGTTTCTTGTTTCCTGTTCTGTGCCGTTCTTCTGACGGCAGGACTTATGTATTCTACCCACGCCTTTGCACAACCGGTATACGAGAGGGAAATGCTCGGGATACTGCCGGGAGGCGAACAGGTGGTTGCGATGCGGACTTCCTCGGCCGATGGCTGGGGCATTGCCGTGTACCGGAATAATGTGCAGATGGCATATCAGCCCAGGCCACTGGAGATACAATATTCCGGAGTTGAAAAACAGATGACCGTTCTGGAGGGATCCTATGCCTCCGTTGACCATGCCGAAGGGAGTATGATTTGTAAGGGCGCCCTGTCGCAGGGGAACGGTGCCGAATTTTTGTTCGAAGACACCTGGAATATTCGGAATGGTACCCTGAATCTGAGCCGGAAAGTGCGGGTGCATGGCCAGGCTAACGGTGGTTTCACTTCCGCCATATCCATGCCTCTTCGCCGGGATTACGCTTTTCCCGGGCTGAAGCTGTTTGCTCCGGGAATGTCGTACGGAACACCTGAATTTCTGTCAAACTGGGCCCCGGCCGGTCCACTGAACTACGAAGCCGGCCGGTTTACGGCCAGGGAGGAGGATTTCCCTGTTCCCGTGTGCGGGATATGGTTCGGCGACAGCACGTCCGTTTCTCTTTTCAACCCTTCCCCGAAAGGGAACACCACGGCTGCCGAGACACGTGACCGGCGTTCCACCCTGATCGACAGCAGATTCCGGTTCGGAATCCTGGGAGCGAATAACCGGCTCAGCGGCGGCACTGTTCTCTTGTACCGGTATCCGGGGTGGAACAGCCGGCGGCCACGTTTTCATCCCTGTGAAGACGGGCTCGAGCAGACCTACCATATTTCTTTCCGTTTTTCAGGCGGGGAATCTTTTCATGAATATTATACGGCTACCTGGCGGTGGGCATGGAATGAACTGAATCCTGCCCTGGATTTGTATGATATGGATGTGATGCAGCGTTCCCTGGTGGATCACCTGGCCGGGCTGGTATATAAGAAAGATGACCGGACCGGCATTCCGTTCTGGACTTCCATGGTTACCGGAAAGAATTTCGGCGACGGAGGATTGCGCGACCGCGACGCCATTATGGGGTTTGTGGGAAAAGACCTGGAAGGTGCGGTCATGCTGATCAGGGCTTCATACGAAGACCGTTCGTCGCGGGGGAAAAAATATTATCAACTGGGCACTGACATCATCGAATCGATGATAAGATATGTGGAAGTATCCCCGCCCAGTGGAACGGGATTTAATATCGATACCGGCGAACCCTCGCTTACCAACTGCAAACCCAACCATGTACCCTGCTGTAACGGCCGGATGTACCTCAGGGCCTTTACCGACGATATGCGCTGGTTGCTGACCGCCTACCAGTGGGAGCTGGCCAGAGGCCGGGAACATTACGACTGGTGGAGGTGGTGTGTGGAATTTGCCGAGTGGCTGTTGTGGCAGCAGAAACCCGACGGCAGTTTTCCGCGCTCATGGTATCCGGGCACCGATTCCGTTTATGATGACAATTACCAGAGTACATACAATGCCATGGCATTCCTGGTAAAAGTGACCGAGGTGACCGGCGACGATTTCTGGACCGCCCACGGGGGCAGGTTCCCTTTTTTGAGAGCGGCCGAACGGGCCGGTGATTTTATATGGGAAAACCACCACCGGATGGAACAGTGGGTTGGCGGAACCCTGGATAATAACAATATCCAGGACAAGGAGGCCGGTACCCTGTCACTGGAAGGATACCTGGCCCTTTATGAACATACCGGACATGCCAAATGGCTGGAAAGAGCCAGAGCTGCCAGTGATTATGCCGAAACCTTTATCTATGGCTGGAATGTTCCCATGCCCGATGATCAGGACAACAGCGAATTGCAGTGGAAAAAGGAGGCCTCCACCGTGGGAGTGAACAAGATCAGTACCCACGGCAGCGGGGTAGACCAGTGGATGGCCGGCGATGCGGACGAATATGCACGTCTTTATAAATATACAGGTGATCCCCATTACAAAGAGATTGCCCGCATCCTTCTGCACAACACGAAAAATATGGTGGCTCTCCCGGGCAGGCTGTACGACCTGTACGAACCCGGAGCCCAGCAGGAACACTGGGGCATTTCGTCGAACAGGGGTCAGGCCCGTCACCGCGGAGCCCTTCCCTGGGTAACGGTGAACCACATTACCGGTATTTTCGCTCTGAAGGATTTTGATATGGACCTGTACCGCGAACTGGCCGGGGCCGCCAGCCAATGACCCTGATGAACAACGGAACACAATGGTGCCATATCCTTCCCGTGTTTTATGAAAGGATTAAAAGCATGCCGCACTAGGCTGTTTGTGATCTGAAAAAACTGCTGAAGAAGTTTTGATGGAATATGTTGTCAAACATATATTTGTTCTGATCGGTTGACAGGTGGGGGATATTGGTGAGGCGATCGGTAGTTTTTTGCCTTTATGGCATTGATCTTCCGGTTATTTTTATGAATTCCCGGTTTTGAAGCAGAAAAGTGGGTAGGGAAGAGCGAAACCGCTGATTACTTAAATTCAGTATAAATAATTTAAGTGTAATTAGTACATTAAAGTTTTTCTATATATTTGTTAAGTGATTGTAAAATCATGCGGGGGTCTTCCTGTAAATTAACTGGCAGTCAGTGTAATATAACGCTGATCGGCAAGCTTTCCGGCAGGCGTGGCCCTTTGTGTACTCTGATCTGTTCCCTTATTATTAACCACCTTAAAGAAACGTTCTATGACAATTGTTGATTGGATTGTTCTGGGAATTTTCTGTATGGTTCTGGTAGGCGTGATCGTATGGGTTATACGCCAGAAAAAGGATACCAGTACAGATTACTTTCTTGCCGGCAGGGATGCAACCTGGATTGCCATCGGTGCATCCATTTTTGCTTCGAATATAGGTTCGGAACATCTGGTAGGGCTGGCTGGTGCCGGCGCTTCAAGCGGTATGGCTATGGCCCACTGGGAAATGCATGGATGGATGATCCTTCTGCTGGGATGGTTGTTTGTACCATTTTATGAGCGAAGCGGGGTATTTACCATGCCCGAGTTTCTCGAAAGAAGGTATAACAAGCAATCCCGGTCTTTTCTGTCAATCATCTCCCTGGTCAGTTATGTGCTCACCAAAGTGGCTGTGACGGTTTATGCCGGCGGTATTGTGTTTAAGCAGGTATTCGGCATCGAATCGATGTTCGGGATTGATTTCTTCTGGATCAGTGCCATCGGACTGGTGATCCTTACGGGAATATATACGGTGCTGGGCGGTATGAAAGCCGTATTATGGACATCGGTAATTCAAACTCCTGTACTTCTGGTCGGTTCACTGGCCGTTCTGGTGATCGGGCTTATCAAGCTCGGCGGATGGAGCGAAATGATGGAAATATGCCGGGCCGTTCCCGTAAATGATTACGGCGACAGCATGACCAATCTGATCCGATCGCCGAAGGACCCGGACTTCCCATGGACCGGGGTGCTCCTCGGGTCGGCTATCATCGGTTTCTGGTATTGGTGTACCGACCAGTATATAGTTCAGAGGGTACTTTCCGGCCGTGATCAGAAGCAATCCAGAAGGGGAGCCATTTTCGGCGCTTACCTGAAACTTACACCGGTCTTTATCTTCCTGATTCCCGGGATGATTGCCTATGCCCTGAATGAAAAAGGTCTGATGCCCCTGGAACATTCCGACGCCGCTTTTCCGACCATGGTGAGGGAATTATTGCCTATCGGATTCAAAGGGATTGTGGTGGGAGGTATACTGGCTGCCCTGATGAGTTCGCTGGCATCGCTGTTCAATTCATCCGCCACCCTGTTTACGGTGGATTTCTATAAGAAATACCGTCCCAATGCTCCGGAAAAAGAGCTGGTGAGAGTTGGACGTATTGCCACAGCCACCGTGGTGGTTCTGGGGGTACTGTGGATTCCCGTTATGAAAGGACTTGGCAAGGTGCTTTACGAGTACCTGCAGGATGTGCAATCCCTGCTGGCTCCGGGTATTGCCGCCGCGTTCCTCCTGGGGATCCTGTCCAAGAAAACCACGCCGGCTGCCGGTATTACAGGCCTGCTGGTAGGATTTGTCCTGGGTATGACCCGCCTGATAATGAATGTTTTCGAATCGGGAATGAATCCCGATACATTGATATACAAAGTGTTTGTCGCCCCCAACTGGCTGCATTACGAGATCATTCTGTTCGGCCTGATCATCCTGGTGATGCTGGTGGTTTCCTTCTTCACGGAAAGAAAGAACGAGGCTTCTATTGAGGGACTTTATCTGGGCTCTGCCACCGGAGTACAGAAAGCCATTACACGGGCCAGCTGGAACAAATGGGATGTCATCCATTCGTTTATCATACTGGGCGTTATTGTGGCATTTTATATCTATTTCTGGTAAACCGAAAAAATCAATTCGCAAAATATTATGGAACATTACAAGAACAAGGAGCTGTGGTTTGTGACGGGTAGTCAGCATTTGTACGGGGAAGAAACACTGAAGCAGGTGGATGATGATTCCCGGGTGATCGCCAAACATCTGGATTCATCGGAAGTCATTCTCCTGAGGGTGGTATTCAAACCGGTGCTGACCAGTTCTGAAGCCATTCATAGCCTGTGTCAGGAAGCCAACAGCAGTTCTTCCTGTGTTGGTTTGATCACATGGATGCATACCTTTTCACCGGCCAAAATGTGGATACACGGACTGAGCATATTGCAGAAGCCCTTCCTCCACTTTCACACCCAGTTCAACCGGGATATACCATGGAAAGAGATTGACATGGATTTCATGAACCTGAACCAGTCGGCTCACGGAGGACGCGAGTTCGGATTCATGGTTACCCGGATGCGGCTTAACCGGAAAGTGGTGGCCGGACACTGGAAAGATGAAAAAGCCCTGTTGAGGATCGGCACCTGGGCCCGTGCGGCGGTTGCCTTCGATGATGCCAGAAAGCTCAGGATTGCCCGTTTCGGCGATAATATGCGCGATGTGGCCGTGACCGAAGGCAACAAGGTTTCCGCCCATATCAGGTTGCACTATTCGGTGCACGGATACGGGGTGGGCGACCTGGTGAAGGAAGTGGAACAGGTGGAAGATGCGGCGGTTAAGAAACTGATCGATGAGTATGCCGAAACGTATCAGATGGATGCGGGAGTGAAGGATACGAAATTTCTCCATGATGCAGCCCGCATTGAGCTGGGATTGCAGACTTTCCTGGAGAAGGGTGGATTCGGAGGATTCACCACTACATTCGAAGACCTGTACGGATTGCCCCAGCTTCCGGGTATCGCCGTTCAGCGGCTGATGGATAAGGGATACGGTTTCGGCGCGGAAGGCGACTGGAAAACAGCTGCTCTGGTGCGTTCGATGAAAGTAATGGCCGAGGGTTTGCCCGGAGGTACCAGTTTCATGGAAGATTATACCTATCACCTGGAACCGGGGAACATGGCCGTACTGGGGGCTCATATGCTGGAAGTCTGCCCCTCGGTGGCAGAAGAGAAACCCCGGCTGGAGATTCATCCTCTTTCCATTGGTGGAAAAGAAGATCCACCGCGCCTGGTTTTCAAAGCCGGTCCGGGAAAAGGACTGAACGCCTCGGTGGTGGATCTGGGGAACCGGTTCCGGATGCTGGTGAATACGGTGGAAGTGATACCGTGTCCTGACATGCCCAAACTGCCGGTTGCCAGTGTGCTGTGGAAACCGATGCCTGATCTGAAAACGGCTGCTGAAGCCTGGATCATGGGTGGCGGCGCTCACCATACCGGTTTTACCAAAGCCCTGAATACGGAACACCTGGAAGACTTTGCCGCCATGGCGGGTATTGAATTCTTCCTGATTGATGAAAATACAACCCTGGCCGGGCTGAAAGATCAGATCAAGCTTCATGAGATTTATTATCTGATCGCCGGCGGTTTCCGGTAAGAAAGAAGTATCTTGCCGCCACCTTTAAGTAACCGGAAAAACAGCATAATAATGACAGGATATTACCAGATTGAAGGACGACATCTTGTTGCTGTTGACTGTATCATTTTCGGGTATGACATCAGGGATAAAGACCTGAAGTTATTGCTGGTAAAGAGAAATATGGATCCGGGGAGGGGGGAGTGGAGCCTCCCCGGTGGTTTTGTGAAAGAAGGTGAAGGGGTGTTCGAGGCGGCATGCCGTGTGCTCAATCAGCTGACCGGACTGCAGAATGTATACATGGAACAGTCGTTTGCATACGGAGATGTCAATCGCGATCCCGGAGGGCGGGTTATTTCCATTACTTATTTTGCCTTGATCAAGTATCTCGACATTGACCCCGTGAAGCAAAAAACAACCGGGGCTCAGTGGAGGTCGATCAAAGAGCTTCCCATACTGGTATTTGATCACCGCAAAATGGTTGACCGGGCCCTGCGGCAGCTCAGGGAGAAAGTAAAGATCAAACCCGTTGGATTTGAACTGCTGCCTGAAAAATTCACCCTGGTTCATCTCCAGGACCTGTATGAGGCCATTTACCAGCGAAAGGTCGACCGGCGGAATTTTCGCAAGAAGATCCAGTCGATGAACCTGCTGGAAAAACTCGAAGAGAAAGAAAAAGAAACTTCAAAGCGGGGAGCTTTTTACTACCGCTTTCTTCCCGCCAATTATGAAGAATTTACCAGGCAGGGATTCTATTTTAACCTGGATGTCAGTTGAAATGCACGCTGACCAGGGATTTGTCCGGGGCTATTGCCCTTTCAGCCAGGAACGGTAAAAACCGAATGCAATGAAGGAACTGAAGGAAATGGTGTGGAAGTCAAACCTGGACCTGATGCGAAGCGGTCTGGTGGTTCTCACCTGGGGAAATGTCAGTGGTTTCGATCCCGAAAGGCATCTCATGGTGATCAAGCCTTCGGGCGTGGATTACGAACTGATGAAACCCCGCGATATGGTGGTGGTCGATATGGAAGGAAAAACGGTGGAAGGGAAACTCCGTCCTTCCTCTGATACACCCACACACCTGGAACTGTACCGCAGGCTGGGAGGCCTGGGCGGTATTGTACATACCCATTCAAGGTACGCTGTTTCATGGGCACAGGCCGGAAAGGATATTCCCGCCATGGGCACTACCCATGCCGATCATTTTTACGGCAGTATTCCCTGTACACGTAAACTCACACAGGAAGAGGTGGAAAAGGATTACGAGCTGAATACCGGCCGGGTGATTGTGGACCGTTTCCGGGATCTGGATCCCCGCGCTGTTCCCGGAGTGATCGTTAACGATCATGGTCCGTTTGCCTGGGGAAAAGATCCCGAAGATGCCGTTAAAAATGCCATTGTCCTTGAAGAAGTGGCTGCCATGGCTTTCAATACGGTGCTTCTGGGAGCAGGAGATCCGGTGGAGCAGTATCTTCTTGACAAGCATTATTTCAGGAAACACGGAAAGGATGCTTATTACGGTCAAAACGAAGACTGATTTTCCCGGTCGTTCTGCAATGGAAGAAGTTTGTATCTGACAGTAGAAATCAAATAAAAAGCACTGGTTATGAGTAAATATGTAATTGGAGTAGATTTCGGCACATTATCCGGACGGGCGGTGATCGTCAATGTGGAAACAGGAGAAGAAGTGGCTACCAGTATTTATGATTATCCTCACGGGGTAATGGATGAAAAACTGCCCGACGGCACTCCTCTGGGGCTCGACTGGGCTCTGCAGCATCCCGATGATTACCTGGAGGTTTATGCCAATACCATTCCCGAGGTGATGCGCAAATCGGGAGCAAAACCTGAGGAGGTAATCGGCGTGGGAATTGATTTCACGGCCTGTACGGTTCTCCCGGTAAAAGCCGACGGCACGCCCCTGTGCAAACTGGATAGGTTCGCATCGGAGCCAAATGCCTGGATTAAGCTGTGGAAACATCATGCCGCCCAGCCCGAGGCTAATAAACTGAACGAAATTGCCGAAAAAAGAGGGGAAAAATTCCTTTCCCGCTACGGGGGTAAGATCTCATCGGAATGGCTGATCCCCAAAATCTGGCAAACCCTGAATGAAGCACCTGAAATATACGCAGAAGCCGACCGGTTTATTGAGGCTGCCGACTGGGTGATCTGGCAGCTTACCGGAGTGGAAAAAAGAAATTCCTGTACGGCCGGATACAAGGCCATCTGGCATAAACATGACGGGTATCCTTCACCCGATTTTTTTGCCGCCCTTGATCCACGATTGAAAAATGTCGTAAAGGAGAAACTGTCTGCAGAAATTTATCCGGTCGGAACCAAAGCTGGAGAAATTACCGAAAAAGCAGCAAAACTTACCGGACTGAAACCGGGAACCGCCGTGGCCGTGGCAAATGTCGACGCCCATGTATCGGTACCTGCCGTGGGGATCACCACCGCCGGAAAGATGCTCATGATCGTGGGAACTTCTACATGCCATATGGTACTGGGGGAAAAGGAAAAAACCGTGCCGGGTATGTGCGGGGTGGTCGAAGACGGGATCATCGAAGGCTTTTTCGGATACGAGGCCGGCCAATCATGCGTGGGCGATCATTTCCAGTGGTTCGTGGAAAATTGCTGCCCGGAAGAATACATGAAGGAAGCACGGGATAAAGGGATGGATATTCACCAGCTGCTGACAGAGAAGGCATCGACCCTCAAACCGGGAGAATCCGGGCTGCTGGCCCTCGACTGGTGGAACGGAAACCGCTCGGTGCTGGTAGACGTTGACCTTACCGGAATGCTGCTGGGGGCTACCCTGGCTACCCGTCCGGAAGAGATTTACCGTGCCCTGGTGGAAGCCACCGCTTACGGTACGCGTATCATTATCGATACCTTCCATGAAAACGGTGTACCCGTTAAGGAACTGTATGCGGCCGGTGGTATCGCAGAAAAGAACCCCATGATCATGCAGATTTATTCCGACGTGACCAACCGCACGATCAAAATATCGGGTTCTCCCCAGGCTCCTGCACTGGGTTCGGCCATGTTCGGCGCCGTGGCAGCAGGCAGGGAAAGAGGGGGATTCGATTCAATTATGGAGGCCGCTCGTGTTATGGGCAAGGTCAAAGAGCAGGAATACACCCCCAACCCGGAAAATGTGGAAGTGTATGAAAAACTGTATGCGGAATACAAAATACTGCACGATTATTTCGGAAGGGGAGACAATGATGTGATGAAACGACTGAAGGAGATCAAACGGTACGTGAAATAAAATACCGTTAGATACCTGAACCGGAAAAATTTCCGGTTCTCATATAAATTTCTTAAATTTCGAAGAGGGATTATCCGCTGTGCGGTAATCCCTCTGTGCACTCAGGCTCTGTCATACAGGTTCCCTCATCAGTTGAAAAGGGAGAGGCTGATTTGAGCCGGAAAATATTGCATGGGATCTTCTGCCAGTTGCACGTCTCTGGAAATGAACAGAGCAAGAATTGAAGGGCTCCCATGACCCTGATTAAAGGATATTTTGTTGTACTACCGGGTATTGGTCAACATGAAGTATCCTGCTGGATATTGCCCATGCATACCCGCCAAACGGCCGGGAAGAGTGCTTGTTTTTCTGTTTTTTCTTCTTTTCTTCCTTCCGGGCACCATGCCTGCCCAGAAAAAATCCATTCGTTTTCAGCATATTACTTCCGATGCCGGCCTGTCGCAGAACATGATCGATTGCATCCTTAAAGATCATAACGGGTTTATGTGGTTTGGCACGTGGGACGGGCTGAACCGTTTCAACGGATATTCGTTCGATGTATACCGGCATGATCCTTCCGATCCGAACAGTATATCCAGCAATTTTGTGTATACCATGGATGCCGATACCTCGGGGAATATCTGGATCGGAACCCGGAACGGCCTCAATGTTTTTCATTATGCCGGGAACCGGTTTTACCGTTATCTTTCGGAAAATGGGGAAGATATTTCCATCTGTTCCAATATTGTTCAGGCAGTGCTTTGCGACAGGAACGGAAATGTCTGGGTGGGAACGGATAAAGGCCTGGATAAGCTTATCCTACGCGAAAACGGTTATGAGATCCGGAAGGTGGTACATGTTTCCCTGCATCCCGGCTTTTCTTCCACCGGAACCAGCAATATTACCAGCCTTTATGAAGACCGCAAGGGGCAGGTATGGATAGGGACCGGAGACGGTCTGTATGTGTATCGTGAAAACCGTAACGAATTCATGCATTTCCGGAATGATCCGGAAGATTCGAATACACTGAGCAACAATGTGATACATTGTGTATACCAGGACCGTGCGGGTATTTACTGGGTAGGAACCCAGAGCGGCCTCAACCGGTACGATGCGGAAACACATACATGGAAAGGATACAGTCACCAGCCGAACGACCCTTCCAGCCTGGTCCATAACTATGTGATGAGTGTGACGGAAGACCTGTTCGGCAACATGATCGTGGGAACGCTGGGCGGTTTGAGCATATACCGGGAAGAAACCGACGGTTTTTCGAATTACAGGCGCCGGCTGAATATTGACTGGGGGCTGAATAATGATTTTGTCAACTGCCTGTATGCAGATGAATCGGGCAATGTATGGGTGGGAACGGAGCGGGGAGGAGTGAACCGGTACAATGTTTTCCAGGAAAGGATAGGGTTTTTTGTGAATGAACCCGACGATCCGAACAGTTTGAATCACAATACAGTCAATTCAATATATGAAGATGAAGCCTATATATGGATAGGGACTGCTGGAGGAGGATTAAACCGGTATAACAAGAAAACGGGTACTTTCAGGTTTTACCGGGGCGATCCGGATAAGCCCGGTGCGCTGGGCAACGATTTCATTACATCCATGATCTGGGACCTTCAGGGGAACCTGTGGATCGGAACCTGGGGTGAAGGACTGTTCAAACTGACCCCCGGGAATGTTTCCACGGGCATTTTTATTCGGTACGGAGAGTCAGAAGAAGAAAATGGTCAATTGATCTCTGATTTTATTTCTTCTCTGGTGACAGACGACCGGGGGAACCTGTGGGTGGGCACCCTGGGGGGGCTCGACCGGTTTGATCCGGAAACGGGTACCTTTACCCATGTGGGTCGCGATTCATTGTCTGTTGTGATCGATCAGGTTGGGTGCCTGGAATTTGACAATGAAGGAAATCTCTGGGTGGGAACACGTATCGGGTTGCACAGGATAAGTCCGGAAGAAGATGGTGTGCTTCGTGGCAGACGGAACAGTATAACCACCTTTGTACACAATCCGGATAATCCCTCTTCCCTGGGCGGAAATTATGTTATTTCCATACACCGGGGAAACGACGGGACCATGTGGTTCGGAACATACGGGAACGGGCTGGATAAAATGATCTTACCCACAGCACATGACACTCCGCAGTTCATTCATTTTACCACCGACCACGGCCTGTCAAATAATATTGTATACGGTATTCTGGAGGATGACAACGGATGCCTGTGGCTAAGTACCGATCATGGATTATCAAGATTTGATCCGGAAAACGAAAGATTTTTCAACCTGTTCGTTTCCGACGGTTTGACAAGCAATCAGTTTTACTGGATGGCTGCTTACCGGAATGCAGAGGGAAGAATGTATTTCGGCAGCATGAACGGATGTATGGCATTTTATCCTGACAGTGTTTCATTTTTCAGCAAACCGCCCCGGGTGGTGCTGACCGATTTTAAAATTTTCAACCGTCCTGTGGAAGTGGGCTTGGAATACGGGAGCCGGGTGGTTCTGCAGAAAAATATCACCCTTGCCGACCAGGTTCTGCTTTCATACCGTCAAAAAGAATTTTCCTTTGAATTTTCTGCCCTCGAATACAGTCAGCCGGAAAAGGTGGAATATGCATACCTGATGCAGGGCTTTGATGAGGAATGGAAATATGTTGATCACAGTCACCGCCTGGTAAGCTACACCAATCTGCGGGGAGGCGAATACTTCTTCCTGGTAAAGGCCGGTGTGAACGGACAATGGACGGAACCTCCCCTGAAGATCAAAATTACCGTGATACCGCCTTTCTGGGTACAGTGGTGGTTCAGGATTCTGGTAGCGGTAGTCGTGATTATGGGTATCATGCTGTATATCCGCTGGCGAACCTTTTCTCTGGAGCGCCAGAAGAAGATACTCGAAGAACTGGTTAAACGCCGTACGGCAAAAATTGAGGAACATGAGAGGACTCTGCTGAAAAAAACCGAACAGCTCAGAAATGCATACCTCCAGACCCAGCTCCGCCAGGAAAAGATTGAAGAACAAAAGGAAGAACTTGTTTCGAGAAACATCGAGATACTTCAACAAAGGAACAAGCTGGTGGATATGAACAAGCGGATCCAGGAGATCAACCAGAAGCAATTGCGTTTCTTTACACAGATATCCCATGAATTTAAAACTCCCCTGACCCTGATCATTACCCCTCTAACACACATTATCAATCAGCTGGAGGCCCATCATCCTTTACGCAACAGGCTCATGCTGATACATAGAAATGCCAGAAGGCTTCTGCATCTGATCAATCAATTGATGGAGATCAGAAAGATCAAAACCGGCCATACCGATTTCAAACCTGATCGTGCTGATCTGCCTGCCTTTGTCGAAAGCCTTTCCCGGTCTTTTTCCGAGCTGGCACGACAGAAAAAGATCACCTTTGTGGTGAATAATGCCGTAGGTTCCTGCAGAACAACCTATGACCGGGATAAGATGGAGATCATTGTTTCCAACCTGCTGTCGAATGCCTTTAAAAATACCCCGGAAAACGGAAAAATTACGGTTTCTGTCAGTATAACAGGTCCCCGGGTGATGGAAGAAGAAATACAGATTCTTGGAAAACGAATGATCAGACAGGGTGAACCGGAAGAATTTCTGGAAATCCGGGTGCAGGATACCGGGATCGGGATAGATACACAATACCTGAAAGACATTTTCCAGAATTTCTACCGTATTTCCGGCCGTCAGGAAGGTTCTTCGGGCGGGACGGGAATCGGCCTGTTCCTGACCAAGGAACTGGTTAAAATCCACAGGGGTTTGTTGTATGTAAAGAGTGCCCCCGGCCGGGGAACCACATTTCGTGTACTGATTCCCAGAGGGAATGAGGAACTTGTATACGGTGAATATTTCAGGAAGCAGGATGATCTTCTTGTGGAAAAGCATGGAGATGCATGGGTTCCTCATTTTGTGCCGAAAAAAGAAACCCTGCCGTCAAACTGGAAGGTTCAGAAAGCAGAGGCCGGACCATCGGATGAAAAACACAAACCCTTGCTGCTGTTTCTGGATGATGACGAGGATATGGTAGGATGCATGATCGATTTCTTCACACCTTCTTTCCGGATGTTGACGGCCGGAAATGCCACCGACGGGATGGCTCTGGCCGAAAAATTCAGCCCCGATATCATTATTTCCGATATTATGATGCCCGGCACAGACGGGATTGAGTTTGCCTCTCGGATCAAATCCAACCTGCTCACCTCTCATATTCCGGTAATTCTGTTGTCTGCCCGTTCAGAAGTGGAGGATTTTGTCGAAGGACTGGAGTCGGGCGCCGACGATTATATTTCCAAACCCTTCCATCTTGAAATCCTGGAGGCCAAAATAACCAGTTTGCTCTCCAACAGGCGCAAGCTCCAGAAGATCTTTTCGGGAAGCCTGGTTTCCGACCCGGGCGATATTGCCACGTCAGCTACAGACCGGGAGTTTATCGGAAAAATCCTGAACATTGTGGAAGGCAACCTCACGGATCCGGAATTCGGAGTACAAAGGCTGGCTTTTGAGATGTGTGTCAGTCGCAGCCTGCTGCATAAAAAACTTAGTGCCATAGCGGGAATGTCGGCCAATGATTTTATTACCACCCTGAGGTTAAAGAAGGCTGCCCGGCTTCTGCTGCAGGGCGGTTTAAACATTACCGGTGTGGCGTTTGAGGTGGGATTCAACGACCCGAAATATTTCAGCCGTTGTTTCAGAAAATATTTCGGCAAATCACCCACCGATTATATCCAGGATTCCGGCAGGGACCCCCTCCCGGGAACACATGCTTCCTTCACTTCTTTCCGCTCAGGGGAAAGGGGTTCAAAAGAACCATAATGCTCCTGCCTTTCCGGGGGTTGTACATTCCTTGTGGCAAAATCATCTTTTTCACCGGGAAAAGGAATCTTTTCTCATGATCTTTTACACATTCGTCCACCATAAATACGTATTTATCCACCTCAGGCCGCCCATCTTGTTATAATTTTTCACATAAGCTTAACCCTAAAATCTAACATCTATGAACAAAAAACTCATTTATTGTCTGTGCAGAAGCATATTTCTTCTTCTGCTATGGACAACGGGAATCGTTTTTGCGCAGGAATTTACGATCACCGGCACCATTACCGACCAGACCACCGGTGAGCCATTGCCGGCTGTCAATATCCTGGTCAAAGGCACTCAAACGGGGACCATTTCCGGTGCCAACGGGATTTATTCCATCACGGTGCCCGGACCAGACGCCGTGCTGGTGTTTTCTTTTGTGGGGTATACCACGCTGGAGGAGCCTGTGAACGGAAGAAACCGGGTTGATGTGGTAATGGAAGAAGACATCCTGGCCCTGGAAGAACTGGTGGTGATTGGGTACGGTACCCAGAAGAAATCAGACCTTACCGGGTCAGTTACTGTGGTGGATGTGCAGGAAATGTCAAAAATGGCTACTCACGATGTGACAAAAGCCCTGCAGGGGAAAGTGCCGGGCGTTAGTGTGCAGAGTGGTGGAGAACCGGGAGCCAGTCCGCAGGTCCAGATCCGCGGGATTGGAACCTTCGGGAACAATGATCCGCTGTATATTATCGACGGAGTGGTAGCTCCCATACAAGACTTTCCCCTGTCACAGATTGAATCCATTCAGGTACTGAAAGATGCCTCGGCCAGTGCCATTTACGGATCGCGGGCTGCCAACGGGGTGGTGATCATTACCACCCGCCGGGGAACAAAAGGCAAACTGAAGGTGGATTACCAGGGATATTACGGTATGCAAAATGTGACGGGACGCTATGATGTGTTGAACCGGGAACAGTACCAGATGCTGGTGAACGAAGCCTGTTTGAATGCAGGCGAACCCCTGGTGCTGGGCAATGACCCCACTTCGACCGAATTTATCGATGACATTGATACCGACTGGCAGGAAGAAGCCCTGACCACCGGGGGGATTACAGAGCATATCCTGAACATTTCCGGAGGAACGGAAAGTTCCACTTTCCATGCGGCCCTGAGCTATTTCGACCAGACCGGGACCATGCAAGGCCCGGCTCCCCGGTATACCCGTTACTCGGTTACCGTAAACTCCGACCATAAAAAAGGCCGTTTCAGTTTTGGCGAATCCATTCATTACACCTCGGCCGACCAGGTAAGAATGACCCACCTGCATGTCGGGAACCCGATATGGGACATGGTAAAGGCAATCCCCACCATGCCGGTGTACGATGAAAATCGGCTGGGCGGCTTCGGTGGAGCCGACAACCAGATCCACAAAGCCATTACCCTGAATGTGATCGGAGTGAATAACCTGTTGGAAGCAAACACAGTAAGAAACCGTTTTCTGGGGAATGTATACGGCGACTATGAATTCTTCGAGGGCCTGAACTATAACCTCAGCCTAAGTTACGAACGGGTTGACTGGCGAGATTTTTACTTCGTGCCGGAATATGACCTGGGCTGGTTTTTCCAGAATACCGTGTCGAAGCTGGATGACTGGAGAGGATTTGGTTTTACCGGAACCCTCGAACAAACGATTACTTTCGACAGGTTCTTTGGCGATCATCACGTCACCGCCATGGTGGGGAATACCGTGCTGGATGCCCAGGTGAAGCGTATCGAGGGCCATGCGGAAGAACTGCCCAGGCCGTATTCCAAAACCCTGAGCAACGGTACCTCCGGGATTAGTGTCACGAGCTGGGAAGGTCAGAACAGACTGCTTTCCTACTTTGGCCGTGTGATATACGATTATGATAACCGGTATTATCTTACCGCTACCCTGAGGCGCGACGGTTCTTCCCGATTCAGTGAAGATTACCGCTGGGGGAACTTCCCCTCGGTAGCTCTGGCATGGAAGGTTCATAACGAAAGTTTCATGCGCGATAATCCCACCATCAGCCAGTTAAAGCTCCGCTTCAGTTACGGGGTGTTGGGAAATCAGGAAATCGGGAATTACCTGTACAGTACCTATGTGAATCCTTATGCCCATGCCGTATTCAACGGCATACTGGCTCCGGGGATCATTCCGCTGGAATTCGGAACCCCCGATATCCGCTGGGAAGAGAAAAAATCGACCAATTTCGGTGTGGATATGGGTTTCATGAATAACCGGATCTACCTTACCGCCGAGTATTATGACAATACCACCGACGATATGCTGGTCAGTGTGCCAATTCCAGAATCCACAGGGGTTTACAACTGGAAATCCCCTACGGTGAACGGGGCATCCATCCGGAACAGCGGGTTTGAATTTAACCTGGGATACCGGAAGTCGAGGGGTGAATTTACTTTCGATGTCAGCGGGAACCTGACCACTCTGAACAATGAAGTGCTTTCGCTCGGATACGGCGACCGGCCCATTTACGGTACCATGACCCGCACCGCCGTGGGCAGCGAAGTAGGCCAGTTTTACGGCTTCATTATTGACGGGATATTCCAGACACAGGACGAGATTGATGCCCTGAATGCCGCTTCGCCAACCGGTTTCTACCAGCTTTCGGGTACGTCTCCCGGCGACTTCAAATTCAGGGATATCAATGGAAGAAATGCTGAAGGCGAACTGACCGGGGAGCCCGACGGAAAAATCGACGACGACGACCGTACCTACCTGGGAAGTGCCATTCCTGATGTGATGTTCGGTTTTAATCTGAGCGCTGCCTACCGTCATTTTGATTTTACTGTCAGCGCTCACGGCGTGGCCGGAAACATGATCCTCAATACCATCAGGGGTACGCTCGAGAACGGGGGCGATTACAACAACATGTCGACCCGGATGCTCGACCGCTGGACACCTACCAATACCGATACCGATATCCCCAGGGTTGTGATCGGCGATCCCAACCAGAATGCACGGGCTTCGGCCAGATTCCTTGAACCGGGTGATTACCTGAAAATTGATAACGTGCAACTGGGATATACCTTGCCGGCAGACCTGGTCGGACGTGTCGGAGTGGCAGGTGTGCGGGTGTATCTTCAGGCGCAGAACCTGATTACTTTCACCAAATACACGGGTTTTGACCCCGATTTTGGGTATGATGTGCTGTGGGACCGCGGAGTGGACCATCCCACCTATCCCAACAAGCCCTTTACCCGGTTTATGGGAGGACTTCCAAACCCCAGAACCCTGATGGCCGGTGTACAGGTCAGTTTCTAAGTCAGTAAACCAAATGAAAAAGAACAAAAACGTGGAAAATATGAAAACGATAAAATACCTTGTCATGGTGGCTGTTCTGATGGTACTGGCTCCTTCCTGCAGCGAGGATTTCCTGGAGCTGACCAACCCGAACAGACCCGACGTGGATAATTTCTTCAAAACAGAAGAGGATTTCTGGTATGCTACCAATGCCATTTACCAGACCCTGTATTATGACGGCTCTTATATGCGATTCTGCCAGCTGGCTCTCGACCTTCGGGGCGATGACGTCAAAGGTGACAGCCCCTGGGATGTGATACACAATACCGGCCGGTTCAGCCTGCCCAATAACTCTATTATGCAGGAATGGTTGTGGGTGGTGTTCTTCGGAGGGGTTCACCGGGCGAACCATGTGATTACCCGGATAGACGATATCGAGTGGACCGACCAGGAAATGCACGACCGGTTACTGGGACAGGCCAAATTCCTGAGAGGCCTTTACTACATGCACCTGGTGAAGTTTTTCAGAAACATCCCCCTGATCCTGGAACCCTACCAAAGTGCGGATGAATTTTATCAATCGCAGGCAGATCCCGAACTGGTGTGGGACCAGATCTATGCCGATTTCTCCGATGCGGCCGACCTGCTTCCGGTGCAGTGGGAAAATGCTAAGGATATCGGTCGCGCCACCCGGGGAGCCGCCCTGGCATACCTAGGAAAGGCGTATCTGTTCAATCATAGGTATGGAGATGCAGCCGATCAGTTCGAGGATGTTTTTGACCTCGGTATTTACGACCTGATGGAAAATTACGGCGATAATTTCACTGAAGAATTCGAAAACAACCAGGAATCGATCTTCGAGGTGCAGTTCGACCGGGATGTTGGCGGTACCGTTCTGGGATGGGTGGATGAGCCGGCAGCCAACTGGAGTAAAACCACGGCCCGGGCCATTACTTATGGCCCCGAGAATTTTGGTTTCTCCGACGTGCTGCCAACCCGTTACCTGTTCGAACAGTTCCAGATTGAACAAACCGTGGGCGGAGAGGTGGATCCCAGGCTGAGGGAAACCATTATCTATGATTACCCGGGATGTACCCTGTACGGTGTGGCTTTCCGGGATGCATACCCCGATCATACCAAGATCTTCCCGAAAAAATACCAGAATGACCAGAGCGGGATAGAAAATGAGTTCGACTGGCGTTCAGGCATCAACGAAAGGTTGATGCGCTATGCCGATGTGCTGCTGATGTATGCCGAGTGCATGATACAGCTAGACCAGCCCGGGGTTGCCGCTCAGTACATGCAGATGGTAAGAGACCGGGTGGATCTTCCCGACCGCGAAATGGAATTTGCAGCCTATACGAAAGACCAGCTGATGGAGCAGCTTGCCCACGAGCGGTTCCTGGAATTTGCCCTGGAGGGACACCGGTTCGATGATATCGTCCGCTGGGGATGGCTGTATGATCCGGACAAACTGGCTGAGCTCAAGGTGAACGATCCTGAGTTCGAAGCATATGTTCCCGGACGTGAGTACTTCTCCATTCCACAGCAGGAAATCGATACAAACGAAAATATCCGGCAAAATCCGGGGTATTGATAAAAATTCACCCTGATTTGACGGGTTAGATTGATAAGGTTAGGTTTAGTTGATTGCGCATGAGGAAGAATGGAGTGCCTGTAACTGCCAGTGAACGAAAATTGCATGTTTCAGCAAGCATTTTTAACGTTCATTGGCAGCTTTTTATCTATTTTCAAAGTTTTAACACACCAGAAGGAAAGCGCTGGAAATGGTAAAAAAAATATCCATGCGATGGATCCTCTGGATCGGGATGATGACCCTTTTGTGTGTTTCCTGCAAGAATCATGAACCCGATCCCAACGGAAACGAAGAACCGGATCCCTATGATCCGATGATTGCCGACGATTACAGCTCGGTGGCACATATCAGTAATTCATCTTACTGGGGGCCCTATAACCTGCACGATCCCACCATGATCAGGCACGGAGAATATTATTATATATTTTCCACCGATGTGATGTACGGATACCCCGTTGAAAAAAAGGGGACGATGTTCAGACGGTCGAAAGACCTGGTGCACTGGGAGTTTCTCGGCTGGGCCTTTGACGAAATCCCGCAGACCGCCCTGCAGTATATCCTCGATGAATCGGGCGGAGGAGAACCCAACGGGATATGGGCTCCTTATATTCTGAAAGTGGGGGATACCTTTCGCCTCTATTATTCCGCCTCCATTTTCGGACGGAAAATTTCGTGTATCGGACTGGCAACCGGCAATTCGCCCGAAGGCCCCTGGGAAGACCAGGGGATTGTCATAGCTACCAGCGAGGAGGACGAGATCAACTCCATCGATCCTACGGTGGTTGTGGATGCGGAAACCGGTCAGCACTGGATGGCCTATGGTTCCTATTTTGCCGGAATTTACATGGTGGAACTGGACCCGGCTACCGGCATGCTCCTGAACCCCGGCGATATGGGGAAACGCATTGCTTTCAGAAACCAGTACATGGATGCGATCGAAGGCCCCGAGATACTGTATCATCCCGGAAGGCAGCAGTACTATTTGTTCGTGTCATATGGTTGGCTGGAAGACAGCTATAACGTGCGTGTGGGCCGGTCTGACAGTCCCGATGGTCCGTACTATGACATTTATGGAAATGATATGGCCCAGCCGGGAGATAACATGCCCATGATCACCGCACAATATCAATTCGATTACCACTCGGGCTGGCAGGGAGTGGGCCATAACGGAGCGCTCAGTGATGGGGAAGATTATTATTTTGTGAGCCAGGGCCGGCTCGGTAGCAATAAATACCTGATGAACCTCCATCTGAGGAAAATGTTTTTTACCTCCTCGGGATGGCCCGTTGTTTCTCCCGAACGTTATGCGGGAGTGCCGCAGACCACTATTTCGGAAGCCGACCTTGCGGGGAAGTGGGAGCATATTGACCTGGCGAATACAGAAGCGAAAAACGAATCGGTGATGATTGAGCTCAATGAAGGCGGATCCATAAGCGGAAAGAACCAGCCGTTCTGGACGTATACCGACGGGGTTCTTACACTCAGCCTGAATAACGGCGATACCGTGTACGAGGCCATTGTGCTGAACGGGTGGGATTGGGAAAGACGAACCCGTACCATCCTGTATACAGGTCTTACCGAAGAAGGTCTGGCAGGCTGGGGAAAGAAAGTGGATTAGGAATGGTAAAATAATTAATAATTGTTATTATTACACTTTATCGAAAATAAATTAAGGATAACCACTATTAAAAACAGAGAAGATGAGCAAAAGAAAACTTTTTCGAACATTTGTTTTGGGACTTGTCCTGGTTGGAACTCCCTGGGCTTTTCTGCAAGGGCAGAATGCGAAGATAAAAATTGATATAGACCGGACCGTTGGCAAGGTGAATCCGATGATCTACGGCAATTTTGTTGAACACCTTGGCCGGTGTGTTTATGGCGGCATCTATGATCCCGGATCCCCACTGGCTGATGAGGATGGTTTCAGGAAAGATGTGCTGGAAGCCGTGAAGGACCTGAACATCCCTATTATCCGGTACCCCGGCGGAAATTTTGTTTCCAATTATCACTGGCTCGACGGGGTGGGACCGGAGCGTGTCCCCAGGATGGAGCTGGCCTGGCACAGGCTGGAAACCAATGAATTCGGCACCAATGAGTTCATGAAATTCTGTGAAAAGGTCGGTGCCGAGCCCTATTTTGCCGTGAACATGGGAACGGGTACCATCGAGGAGGCCCAGCGCTGGCTGGAGTATACCAATGTAGAGGAAGGACCTTATTATGCCGAACTGAGGAAAAAGCACGGTTTCCCCGAACCCTATGATATTAAATACTGGAGCCTGGGTAATGAAATGGACGGGTTCTGGCAGATGGGACACCTGAATGCTGAAGACTATTCAAAAAAAGCACGGGAAACAGCCAAGCTGATGCGGCTTACCGATCCCGATATCAAGCTGATCGCCGCAGGTTCTTCCAACTACCGCCCATGGGCCGATCCTGATGCCTGGAACCAGACCATCCTGCACGAACTGAAGGATGTGATCGATTATATTGCCCTGCATATTTATGTAGGGAATCCCGACGATAATTATTACAATTTTATGTCTACACCCCACGTTATGGACCAGCGGACCCAGATCGTCAGGGGAATGATCCTGGAAGTGATGCAGGATGCCGACCGGGCAGGCAAAGACCCCATCTACATTGCCTGGGATGAGTACAATGTATGGTACCGGGCACGCACGGGAGATAACATGCGGGGTGATCGTGCCCTGGAAGAAATATACAACCTGGAAGATGCCCTGGTGATTGCCTCCTTCCTGAACGGCTTTATCCGGAATGCCGACATCGTGAAAATGGCCAATATGGCACAGCTGGTGAATGTGATCGGGCCTATCTTTACCAGCGAAACCGATATGTTCAAACAAACCATCTACTATCCTTTCCAGTTGTTTTCGAAGTATGCCCACGGAACAGCCCTGGATATCTTTGTAGACTGCGATACCTATGATACCGATGAATTCTTTATCGGTCTGGGCGAAAAAACCACCCGTCAGACAGACGTTCCTTACCTGGATGTGTCTTCTGTTTATGAAGACGGAAAAGTGGTGATCGCTGTGGTGAACCGGCATAAAGACCAGCCTATTGAAACTGAAATTATTTCTCAGACCGGCAGGTTCAGGGGAAATATCGAGGTGTACGAAGTGAACGGACCGGATGTGAAAGCCCGGAACGACTTCGGCAAAACCCTGGTGAAAACCGAAACCAAACCATCGGTCAGAGCTTCGGGAGATAAATTTACCTATACTTTTCCGCCTCACTCGTTCACCATGCTGATAGGCGAAATCAAATAATCCGCAAACATATCCTTACCGCCAAATGATTGTAATCCGGGCAGGAAAAGCCTTCATGCCCGGATTTTTTTTATTGACCGGGCTGGAAATAACCTTTCAACATCAGTATATTCGCGAAAAAAATTCTGCGTAAAATTGAATACAATGAGAAAAATTGTGTGGATAATGGCTGTTGTCGTCCTGGCAGGCTGCAGCGAACAACCTGCCGGCGAAATGAAATCATTTCCCCTGTCAGATGTAAAACTTGCCGAAGGAAGTCCCTTTTACAGGGCACAGCAGGCCGATATGCATTATATGCTGGCCATAGATCCCGACCGGTTGCTGGCTCCTTATCTGACGGAAGCCGGATTATCCCCCCGGAAAAAAGGATACGGAAACTGGGAAGGTACAGGCCTGAACGGACACATTGGAGGTCATTACCTCAGCGCCCTGGCGTTTATGTATGCTTCCGCCGGGAATGAAGAACTGCTTGAACGCCTGAACTATATGATCGACTGGCTGGGAAAATGCCAGGAAGAGCACGGGAACGGATACGTGGGTGGCGTTCCGGGATCCGAAGCCCTGTGGGAACAAATTGCCGCCGGGAATATTCAGGCCGAACCGTTTTCCCTGAACGGGGCATGGGTTCCCTGGTATAACCTGCATAAAGTATTCGCCGGATTGCGCGATGCCTGGGAAGTGACCGGGATTGTAAAAGCAAGGGATATTCTTACCGGCCTGGCCGACTGGTGTTACCGACTTACCGAAAATCTGACTGACGAACAGATGCAGGATATGCTGCGGTGTGAGCATGGCGGGATGAATGAAGTGCTGGCTGATGTGTACCGGATTACCGGCGATGAAAAATACCTTGCCCTGGCCAGGAAGTTTTCCCACAGGGAAATACTTATTCCCCTGATGGAAGGGAAAGACGAACTGACCGGGAAACATGCCAACACCCAGATCCCCAAAGTAATTGGTTACCGGCGTATCGCCGAACTCGGCAACGATACAGCCTGGGCACAGGCAGCGGAATTTTTCTGGCAAACCGTGGTGCGGAACCGAACTTTTGTCATTGGAGGAAACAGCAACAACGAACATTTTCATGCACCCGGCCGCTTCGAAAGGGTGATGCATTCTACCACCGGGCCGGAAACCTGCAATACCTACAATATGCTGAGGCTGACCGGCATGCTGTATCTTGCACAGCCCGATGCCCGGTACATGGATTTCTATGAAAGGGCCCTGTATAACCACATTCTTACAACCCAGCATCCCGACGGGGGTTTTGTTTATTTTACCCCCCTGAGGCCACGGCATTACCGTGTGTATTCCCGCCCCGATTCCTGTTTCTGGTGCTGTGTGGGATCAGGACTCGAAAATCACGGGAAATACGGGGAGATGATCTATGCCCATAATAATAAGGAATTGTATGTTAATCTCTTCATTCCTTCCACTCTGCACTGGAAGGAAAAGGACCTGGTTCTGGAACAGGTAACGGATTTTCCCCTGGAAGATCAGACCGAGCTCAGATTTTCCCTGAAAAAGGATACACGCTTTGTTCTGTATATCAGAAATCCGCGCTGGGTGAGATCGGGTGAGCTGGCAGTGCAGGTGAATGGCGAACCGGTGGCCACGGAATGGCTGAACTCATCATGGGTGGCTATTGACAGAAATTGGAAAAATAACGATGTGGTCAGTGTGTACCTGCCCATGCATACGTATTATGAGACCCTTCCCAATACAAGAAACTGGATTGCTTTTTTACACGGGCCGCTGGTGCTGGCTTCCGTGACCGATACGACCGATCTGGAAGGGTTGTTTGCCGGATCGGGAAGGAACGATCACATGCCGTCAGGGCCACGGTATCCTCTGGAAGAAACCCCTACCATTGCCCCGGTTTCTCCAGGTTTTATCTCGGAAGTGAAGCCGGTAGAGGGGAAACCCCTTACTTTCCGTATGCCCGGATTGATTGAACAGGAAGAATACCGCAACCTGGAACTGGTTCCGTTTTATACGGTGCACGAGGCGAGATACATGATCTATTGGCCGGTTTCCCGTTCGTCGGTTATGAACGAACTGCCCGCCAGGGAATAACCGGATCATCCTCTATCTCCGGGGAACTGCCGGGGTTATTCCATTCGCACCTCCGCCACGGCCGGCTGAAGCCAGGGGGATGTAAAGGTAATGCGGGCAGTACCCGCTTCCCCGGTGGCCTGAATGTAGGCCAGCATTTTGCCCTGATACACCCGCTGCACAGGATCGGTATAATTGCCCATGTCGCGGGGATCGCTTGCTTCCAGTCCCAGCAGCCTGGCAG
Source organism: Bacteroidota bacterium (assembly GCA_011049175.1). GTDB lineage: Bacteria > Bacteroidota > Bacteroidia > Bacteroidales > VadinHA17 > HyVt-105. The sequence goes on from DSCJ01000044.1 coordinate 36,085, forward strand.
GCCCTTCCACGGTGCAGGTGATCTCGTTGTCGGAAAGGAAAACGGGGTTCCCGTCCTCATCCATGATCCGGATTTTGATATGTGCAATCCCTTTTTCGCGGGCAACCACCGGATCGAGCACCTCGGCACGAATGGCGTGCGGGCGCTTGCTGGTGACCAGGGTAAAACGGGCTGCTTCCCTGCCATTCTTGATCCCTACGGCCTCCAGCTTCCCGGGTTCAAAGGGAATATCCCAGGATATGATCCCGGTCTGGTCGTCATAGGCCCGGATCTCTCCGGCCTGTTTCCCGTTCAGCAGCAACCTGGCCTCGGGGCAGTTGGTATACGCCACTACCCGGATGGTATCGCCGGCACGGTAGTTCCACAGAGGCGGTGCATCGATGGAAAGGTAATCTTTGCGTCTGCCGCGCGGGACGGGATAAGTGCCCAGGTAGATCATGGGATCATCCGTCCAGAGGCTCTTTCTGAACCAGGCCCGCGGTTTGATGAAACCGGCCAGGTCGAGCAGTCCGGAAGTGAATCCGCGGGATGGCCAGGCATGGGATTCGCCCAGATAATTGATACCGGTCCACAGGAACTGGCCGAATATGTAATCATTGTCGCGTACGGATTTCCAGGCGTCCATCGAATGTCCTGTTTCACTTCCGTAGAGAATCCTTTCGGGATACGTGGTATGATCCAGCTCGTAGCGGTATTCGTTATAATTGTATCCCACTACATCCAGGGCGGAGGGGTAATCGGTCTCGTTCGACATGACGGGACCGGCCAGTCCTGCGGTTACCGGCCTGGAAGGATCGTGGGTTTTTATCACGGCTGCCAGCCGGTGGGCAATGTCGCCCAGCCTCCGGGCATCGGGCTGGTCGGGCAGGTACCCGTGGGTGTGCTGCTGCCTGATGCCCTCCTGGTCAAGGATGGGGTGGGAGTATGGATCGTTCGGGTAATCCACTTCGTTTCCAATGCTCCACATGAATATCGAAGGATGGTTCCTGTCGCGCAGGATCATGTCTCTCAGGTCTTTTTCTCCCCATTCGTCAAAAAATTCCGAGTGGCCCTGAAACCCGGGTTCTCCCACATTCCAGCCGTCCAGCCATTTTTTCTTGGGGAACTCCCATTCGTCAAAGGCTTCGTTCAGTACCAGCAGGCCCAGCTCATCACACAGATGGTACAGATCGGGCGCCTGGGGGTTGTGGCTGGTACGGATGGCATTGCAGCCGAGCGATTTCAGTATGAGCAGGCGGCGTTTCCATACTTCTTTCGGAACGGCTGCACCCAGGCAGCCGGCGTCGTGGTGCAGGCACACCCCTTTTACCTTCATGTTCTGTCCGTTCAGAAAGAATCCCCGGTTAGGATCGAATGCCAGGGTGCGGATGCCTGTGGGTTGCTCCGTATGGCCTATCTGTTCGTTTCCCAGGTAAAGTTCAGTGTGCAGGGAATAAAGATACGGGTTGTCAACCGACCACAGCCGGGGTTGTTTTACTTTCAACTGCCGGGTGAACGTGGCAGATTCACCTGCGGGGATCCGGACCCTGTCCGAGGCGCTGGCCACGGTTTTTCCCTCAGGGGTTTCCAGTCGGTGGACGATGCGCAGGGTTTCGTCGCGTGCGGTTGTGTTTTGCAGGGTGGTCTGTATTTCCATCACGGCCTCTTTTCCGGTAACCGAGGGGGTGGTGATATACAACCCCCAGGGACTGATATGCACCGGATGGGCATATACCAGGTATACGTTTCGATAGATACCCGACCCGGTGTACCAGCGGGAATCGGCATATTTGCTGTGGTCTACCCTTACGGAAAGGGTGTTTTCCTCCCCGAAACGGATGTGCGGGGTTATATCATAGTAATGCGAAATATATCCGTTTGGCCTCATTCCCAATGGTTTTCCGTTAACAAACACCTCGCCGTTCCGGTATATTCCTTCAAAATAAAGGTATACTATATTGCCGGTATGATTTTCCGGAATGTGCAGGGTTTTTCGGTACCAGGCTATTCCACCGGGCAGGTAACCTGTAGCGCTGGCCAGGTCGGGGCTGTATGGACCTTCCACACTCCAGTCGTGCGGCAGGTCTACCGTTATCCACCGGTTATCGTTAAACTCGGGGAGAGCCGCTTCCGTATGGTCGCCTTTTCTGAATTTCCATTGGTTATTAATCTTTTCATGAATGCCGCTGTGTATCTGAGCGGATGACTGAAAAAAAATAATCTGAAAAAGAATCAGGGTAAAAAAATATTTCATGCTAAAATGGTTTTGATCAAATTCCGTCTTACTCATCCTGAAGGATGAGACATGTCAAACATAGAAAAATAAATAAAAACCGCCTGCCGGTTTTTATTTATTTTTCCCGGAAATAAAATTCACGCTGAGACCGATGCGGTATGATCCGTAGATATGAAACCCTCCGGCATCGCCGTAATCCTCATAATTCCAACCTTCGTGCAAACAGTTTTCGATGGTATAATCCTGTGCTATTGGTGCGCCTCCTTCAAAAAACAGGCTTGCCCCGAAGCTTTTCGATTTGTCCCAGAAATCCACGCCAAAATTCATGAATAAAGGCCCGTGAACATCCAGGGAGGTATTTCCGTAGGTTTGTTCTTTGCTGTCGTTATAAATCCCCACATTGATCGAATAGTAACCGTAATAGATACCTATCCATGGCTGTAACTGGTTTTTGTTCAGGGGATAAATCCTGGCGCCCAGCCGCATGCCGGTGGTATTGATATTGTAATTGGCGTTTTCAGTGAACGGGCCCATGATATCGCTTTCCCATCCGGTCATTTCGTAAATCCAGCTACTGGTGGCATACCCTCCTGTGTAGGCAACCGGGGTGGAACTGCTGAAATTGCTGATATCGAAATAAACGGAAATGAAAGGAGCCACCCTGTAGAAAATATTGACCCCGAATCCGAGTCCGGTGTAAGGATCGCCTCCGGCAGGGGTGAATTCACCTCCCTGTGGCCTGGCCGGTACATTGCCCCCGTATATGCCGTGGTGGGCGAGCACTTGAAATCCTCCCCCCAGATATGGTTTGAAAACCGGGTATTCTTCCGCTCCGGCCCCGGTTTCAGAGGTATCGGTTTCGGCGGCCTGTGGTTCCTTTTCTGCAGCATTGAAAACATCTTCCGTTCCGTTTTCATACCTGATCCTGACAATTTCTGAAATTTCGAGCACATAGGAAGGACCGTTCAGGTTATCATACCTTTTGTATGTAACCTTATCGGATCCGACCTCCGTAACCCGGGCCTGGATTTCTTCGCCCGAGCGCTTCAGGATGATGTCCTGGGAATAGGTGTAGGATGCAATGCTGTACAGGATCAGGCACCACAGGGCTACCGGTCCGGTAAATGGAATGCGGCTATTTTTCATGGATAGGAAGTTGGTTCATTTAAAACGGGTAATTGAAATTTTTTTTTCGGTAATTTAATACCGAATACTATATGTTGTACTCACCTGAAGCAGATTTTTTCATATTATTTTCTCACTTTCCATTTTTCTTCCCAATTTTTCAATGAAGAGAAAAAATGGGGTGGTGGGATGGATATCCTCATTGAATAAAATATTCAGAAAAATCGTGCTATTCACCTGATGGGTGAAAGCATATATTCAGTATATGACTGAATGACAGAATGATATGAAATATCGGAACCGGCCGGTGATTTTGACGAAGTACTTGTCCGGAGAAAACTACGTAGTAAACTACGTAGATAACTACGTAGGTAACTACGTAGTTAGATATTAAATATATATCAGAATAACAAAATAATAATCTTCAATATTTTCGCAAAACGAGCAAAGAGTATTTACAGAAAAAGTACAAACCCGGGAGAATCAATTGGTCTAAACATTCCTTCCTCTGGGATGGAAGCTGATGATGGCTTCCCGCAGGTATTCCCTGTCGAGGTGGGTGTAAATTTCAGTTGTGAGGATGGATTCATGTCCCAGCATTTCCTGTACTGCCCTGAGGTCGGCCCCTCCGTCGATGAGGTGGGTGGCAAAGGAGTGGCGGAAAGTGTGGGGACTGACATTTTTTTTGATTCCCGCCCTGGCCGCCATGTCTTTTACGATTTCAAACACCATGGCCCGGGTGAGTCTGTGGCCCCTCCGGTTCAGGAACACCATGTCTTCTTCCCCGCGCCTGATGTCCATCATCCCGCGGCGGATCTCCATCCATAGGCTGATCTCTTTCATGGCTTTGCTGCCGATGGGGACCATTCTTTCCTTATTGCCTTTTCCCTCGATCCGGATGAATCCCTGCTTAAGGTACAGATTCGACATTTTCAGGTTCACCAGTTCCGATACGCGCAAACCGCAGCTGTACATGGTTTCGATCATGGCTTTGTTTCGCTGGCCTGTGGGGCTGCTAAGATCAAGGGTGTCAAGCATGGCATCGATCTCGTGCACGGTGAGCACCTCGGGCAATTTCCGTCCTGTTTTCGGAGCTTCCAGCAGGGCTGAAGGATCGGAGGGAATTTTATCATCCAGCAACAGGTAACGAAAAAACGACCGGATACCTGAAACAATGCGTGCCTGCGAGCGGGCCCCGATGCCCAGGGAAGACAATTGTCCCAGGTATTCCTGCAGGAGTGTCAGGTCAACTTCTTGCGGCGGGCGGCCGGGGTACTGACGTTCCAGCCAGGAGGTAAATCCCCGCACATCCCTTTCGTAGGCTTTCAGGGTATTCGGGGAAACCGATTTCTCGAGACGCAGGTAACTCAGGTACGACCGGATATGTTCCTGCCAGATGCTCATAACAGACGGATTCTTCCCGAAATTAATGAAAATTCGCCGACCGTTGCATTTTCTGGCGGCAAGTTCTTATTTTTAATGCCAGGAAAGCCAACCCTTACATGCCATGAAAATCATGATCATAAACGGTCCCAACCTGAACCTACTGGGAAAGCGGGAACAGGAGAAGTACGGAACCCGTTCGTTCGAAGAATATCTAAAGCTATTGAAGGAACTGTATCCTGCCTATACCATCGATCATCTGCAGTCGAACGTGGAGGGAGAACTGGTTACCCATATCCAGGAAGCCGGTTTTGCTTACGACGGAATGGTGATCAACGCCGGCGGATACACCCACACATCGGTGGCCCTGGCCGATGCGGTGGCGGCTGTACCCGCGCCGGCCATCGAAGTGCATATTACCAACCTGCTGACCCGCGAACCCTTCCGTCATACCTCCCTGATTGGCCGTTCATGCCGGGGGTCGATTATGGGTCTGGGTCTGGATTCCTACCGCCTGGCCATCGAAGCCCTCCGCGTGATCAGGCAAAAATAGACCATTCCCACCGCATCCCTACCAGCTCACACCTTTGCTCCTCCGAATTTTCCCCGCCGGTTCCATAATTGTAATAATTTATTGTAATTTTGGATGGACAGAAGCTTAAGGAATAGCGGGGAATATGCTGAAGGGATTGTTGTGGATCTTGTTTTTTCAGGTCTTTCTGGCCCATCCGGTACACGTATCGGTCACCCACATTGAATACGATGGGGAATCAGGGAAATTCCGGATATCCTTCAAGGTATTTACCGACGATTTCATGGATATTATCCTGAAAAAGTACGGATATGCACTGGATCCCGGACTGGACTGGAATGATAGCAACGACCAGGAGATTATTTCAAGATATATTAACGAGAGCTTTGCACTGCGTGCAAACGGGAAAAAGGATCTTTCGCTGGTTTTTACCGGGATGAAAAACAATGAAGAGGCGGTATGGCTGGAATATGAAACTTCGTCGACCAGAAATCCGGCAGAATTGCTGATTGTGAACAGGATTTTGCTCGACATGTTCCACGACCAGACCAACCTGGTGATCCTGGGAGTGGATGCTTTTGAGAGGGGATACCGGTTTTCCCACCAGATGCAGGAAACCCGTGTTATCCTGAAATGAATTGGTTCGGCCTATGAAAATGCACAAAATACTGTTGGTTTCTGCCATGCTGTGGCTCATTCCGGTGATCCAGGCTTTTTCAACCCATAACCGGGCCGGGGAGATCACTTACCGGCAGTTGTCGGGATTTACTTTCGAGTTTACCATTACCACCTATACCTATACGAAAAGTCCGGCTGATCGCAGCCAGCTGGAAGTGCAATGGGGAGACAATACCACTACCATAGCTCCGCGGATACCTCCTCCGCTGATCCTGCCCAACGATTATCAGAAAAATACTTACAAAGCCACCCACACATTCCCCGGGCCGGGTGTTTACGAGGTGGTGGTGGAAGACCCCAACCGGAACTACGGGGTGATCAACATTCCAAGTTCGGTGAATGTGGTGTTTTCCATCAAAACCGTTTTGCTGGTGAATCCACAGGTGGGGCAAAACAATACACCCATTTTGCTGAATCCCCCGTATGACAAGGCCGCTGTGGGGCATCTTTTCGTCCACAATCCGGCAGCCTATGATCCTGACGGCGACAGCCTGTCATACCGACTGGCCATCTGTACCCGGGAGGGGGGAGAACCCATTTCAAACTATACGTTCCCAACAGCCAGCGATACCTTTTATGTGGACGAGGTAACGGGGGATCTGGTATGGAAAAATCCCGTGAAGGAATGGCAGAAGAACGGCGAATTCGACCGGGGGATTTACAATGTAGCCATGAATATAGACGAATGGCGGAACGGGATTAAAATCGGGACCATCCACCGGGATATGCAGATCGACGTGTATAAAACCGAGAACGATCCGCCGGTGAACGGGCCGTTGAACGACCTGTGTGTAGTGGCCGGAGATTTCATCAGTTTCGAAGTGACGGCCACCGACCCCAACAACGATATGATCACCCACTGGGATACGGGAGGGGTGTACCAGGTTTTGGAATCCCGGCCTGTGTTTACCACGGTTTCTTCCGATTCGGGAACCATTACCTCCCGCTTTGAGTGGCAGACCACATGCAGCCATGTGCGGGGAGTTCCGTACAACTGGCTGGTGAAAGCGGAAGATGTGAACGAGGATATTTCCCTGGTGGATATTGACAACATCAATATCCGGGTGATCGGTCCACCGCCCGGTCCACTGGAGACCATCCCTTCCCACCGGTCGATTCTGCTGAAATGGTCACCGTGTGCTTGCGATAATGTGGTGGGCTATGATGTGTACCGCAGGACAGGTAATACCGGTTATATTCCCGACTCATGCGAATACGGGGTGCCCGCCTACCTGGGTTATCACAAAATCGGGAGTACTTCTTCCTGGCAGGATACCGTTTTTGTAGATGACAATCATGGCGACGGGCTGCTGCAGGGTACGGAATACTGTTACCTGGTGGTGGCTGTTTATCCCGATGGTACTCCCGGGATAGCTTCCAATGAAGCATGCGGTATTCTGGTGCAGGGAACCCCCGTCATAACCAATGTGAGTGTGACCGATACCGATCCGGCTGCCGGAAGCATCTACCTGGCCTGGGTCAAACCCCGTGATCTCGATACTATCCCCGCTTACGGACCCTATGAATACCGCATCTACCGTGCCGAAGGGATATGGGGAACGGATTTTACACAAATACACAGCTTTTCAACGGCCGATCTGGAAGACACGACATATCATGATTTAAATATCAATACACAGGATTTCGCATACCACTACCGGGTGGAACTCTACAACGATGAACCCGGCAACCGTTTTATGATCGGCGAGCCCGGTACCGCTTCCAGCCTTTTTCTGCACCTGGTTCCGGGGGATAATAAAATGAAGATCTTTTTCCGGAAAAACGTCCCATGGCTGAATACCCGGTATGTAGTTTACCGGCAGAACCACTCCACCCTCCTGTTCGACTCCATCGGGGTGGTTTCCGATTCGGTGTATGTGGATACCGGCCTGGCTAACGGAGCAGAATTCTGCTACCTGGCCAAGAGCATCGGTACATACAATCAGCCGGGGATCCCCGACTCGTTGATCAATTTTTCCCATGAAAACTGTGGCACGCCGGTAGACCTGGAACCTCCTTGTCCGCCTGATCTGACCGTTTATTCCGTTTGCGACAGCTTCTACAATGTGCTGCATTGGGCTATTCCTGAGGGAGAATGCGGAGAAGACATTGTGAAGTATAACCTGTTCTATACCCCGCTGTACAACGGCACCCTGCAGCCGGTCGGAACGGTAGAAGAGCGGGAAACCACTGTTTTTTACCATTACCCTGAAGAAACCATGGCCGGATGTTATGCCATGACGGCGGTCGACTCTTTCGGAAATGAAAGCGCTCTGTCGGCCCGCATTTGTATTGATGAATGTTCCTATTTTGAGCTGCCCAATGTGTTCAGTCCGAATAATGACGGTGACAATGATTTCTTCCGGCCGAAAGCCTACCGCTTTGTCAAAGCGGTGGATATTCAGATATTCAACCGCTGGGGGGAGCTTGTTTTTGAGGAATCGTACGATGATCCTTCGGAATTTATCTGGAACGGGCAGATCAGGAATACCGGAAAAATCGTTTCCCCGGGAGTGTACTATTATATTTGTGATGTGACCGAGCAACGACTCACAGGGGAGGAAATCAGGAATATAGTTGGATTTGTGTATGTGTTCACCGAAAAAAATCCGCCGGTACATGTGGAAAAATGATCTGTCATTCTGCCTATGCAGGAGCTTGATCCTGTTACTGATGGTGCTGGCAGGTCTGGTCAGACCGGCAGCCGTATTTCCGCAGGAGCGGAACGATGCCCTGATCCGGGGCATGCTGGAAATGGAACGTTCCAAATACGGACGGGCTCTGGACGAGCTGGCCCGGGCCGAAGAGGCAGGAACGGAACTGGCACAGGTTTTCAGGCTGCGTGCCCGGGCCTGTATGGCCCTGAACCGCATGGACGAAGCCGCCGGTGAACTGGAAAAACTGGAATCATTGGATCCGGTGCGGGCTGCCTATGAATGGGCCAGGTATTATGCCCTGACGGGAAACGATTCCCTGGCGGTCACTTCACTAAGAACCTATCTGGGATTCCGGGATAAGCTTCCGAGAAAGGAAATCATGACCGATGAAGCTTTTCGCCGTCTGGAAAGAACCCGGTTGTGGGTTTCGCTGTGGCAAACCGACTGGTATGGTGAAGCCGGTGAGGTGCTTACAGAAGCCGAATACCTGTATTCACGGGGTATTTACAGTGAGGCCCTGCAGGTGGCCGATGATGCTATCCGGCAGGGAATGGACGATGCCCGTTTGTACCTTGTCAGGGCCCGCTGCCATGAGCATCTTTCCAACAACCGGGCTGCTTCCGGCGATTATACTACGGCTCTGGCAAAATCGGGAGGAAAGTCTTCCTTCTTCCGGGAAAGAGGGTTGTTTTATTTCCGCACAGGCGATCTTTCCTCCGCGCTGAACGACCTGAACCGTGCCGTCTCGGCCGATCCGCACGACCTTAGCCTGATGATCGACCGGGCTGGAGTGCTGGCTTCCATGGGACGGTATGATCAGGCAAAGAATGATTATGATGCGGTGTTGTTGTTCAGGGAAAACGATACAGAACTGATCAGAAAGGCAGGCAGAACCATGCTGGAGGCGGGGCAGGCCCTGAAAGCCCTGGAATATTTTAACCGCAACCTTGACCTCGACCGCAGCCGGCCCGAATTATTCATCGACCGGGCCGAGGCCTATATGGCCACCCAAACGTGGAAGAATGCCTATGAAGATTTTTCACAGGCCCTGGATCTGGATCCGAACATTGGCCGGGTCTATCTTAACCGCGGGAAGGTCCGCCTTTCCATGAACGATCCGGAGGGCGCCTGTTACGACTGGAACAGGGCAGCCCGTATGGGAGAAAGGGAGGCTGTGCTGCTGTTGCAGCAACATTGCCGGTAAATTCTCGTCAGAACCCGTAAATGCTGAATCCTCCGTCTACCGCAAGGGTTTGTCCGGTAATGTACGATGCAGCCGGCATGCACAGAAAGGCCACTGCAGCAGCCACTTCTTCGGGTTTTCCAATCCGTTTCATCGGGGTTCTGTTCAGTACTTCCTGCAGATAATCCAGGTTTTTCAGGACCTGCCGGGCCAGAGGCGTGTCAATATACCAGGGAGCCACGGCATTGACCCTGATTCCGTGGGTAGCCCATTCAACCGACAGGTTGCGGGTCATCTGGACGATGGCCGCCTTGGTCATTCCGTACACTACCCCCGTGCGGATGTGGGTCAGGCCCGCAACAGAGGAAATGTTGACCAGGCTGGCTTCGCCCGACCGTTTTAACAGGGGGTGAACTTCGCGGGCCAGGCTGAATGCGGAATACATATTGGTTTCCATGATCTGCCGGATTTCCTGTTCGGAGTATTCCAGGGCTTTTTTTCTGATATTCATCCCCACATTGTTGACCAGGATATCCAGGCGGCCCCATTTTTCTTCCAGTATACTGACCAGGGCTTTGCGTTCACCGGGAAGCGTAACATCGGCTGCCATTCCTTCTACCGGGTATTTACCGGCGAGTTCGTCTGTCAGATGGCGGATGTCTTTTGGATTCCTGGCTATCAGGAACACCTCGGCTCCCAGTTCCAGGAACATGTCGAGAATGGCCCTCCCGATCCCTCTGGTGGCACCGGTGATCAATGCCTTTTTTCCAGTCAGGTTCCAGTTTTTCTGTATCATAGTGTTTGCTTTCTATTCGGTTACCGGCCGGTAGAAGGAGATTTTCCCCCGGATCACATGGTCCAGGTTGAGGGGACTGATCCCCACTTTTTTCCCTGAGAATCCGGTATTCTGATGCGCCAGTTCGAACCGTCCTCTTCCTTTAACACGGTACACAATGGCGGTATGATGATCGTAATTTTCTGTATAGGTGGTAAGACCTTCGGTATACCGAACCACCACTTTTTCGAACTGGACGATATCACCCGGCAGAACTTTCTCTTTCCGGTGTTTCACCACCTTTCCGAAACCGTAACTTCCGTCCCAGCTGGCTTCGCTGTGCTCCAGGGCCTGCCTGGCCAGGTCCCAGCATTCTCCGCGGTCGACCCGGGTTCCCACCACACTTTCCACATATTGGAGAACATGGTGGTTCAGGGGGGGAAGCCGGTCGGTATTTTGAGGATAGAGGGGGCCGGCAAAAACTGTGACCAGGAACAGAAACAGCATCGATGCCCGGATCCGTGTTCTCATGATTCGAGGACTTTCACGATTTTCGAATAAAGCTCGCCGGGATTGAAGGGTTTGAGTATGAGGTCGTTCATCCCCGAAGTAATGATCTTTTCCTGCACCTCGTTCATGAGGGAAGCTGTCAGGGCCACAATAGGGATGGTTTTGCCGCTTGGCATGGACGAACGGATAAGCCGGGTAGCTTCGTAGCCGTCAATAACCGGCA